>JBEAQS010000001.1:0-24752 GCA_041163765.1 Bacteroidota bacterium
CCAAAGGAACGCTATGAACTTAGTTATCATCGATTACGGGGCGGGAAACATCCAAAGCATCATCCACGCTTTTGATCGTTTGGGTGTGCAAGCGCGTCTGACTAAGGATGCACAAGAGATCAGTGCCGCCGATCGCGTAATTTTTCCTGGAGTGGGTGCTGCAGGTTCAGCGATGAACCAGCTTAGAGCAACTGGGCTAGATGTACTGATTCCTCAATTAAAACAACCCGTATTGGGCATATGTTTAGGTATGCAATTAATGTGTCGACATTCTGCGGAAAACAATACCGATGGATTGGGAATCTTTCACGTTGATGTCATCGAGTTTGACAACACCTTATTGAAGGTGCCCCAAATGGGCTGGAATAGCTTGTCAGCACTTACTTCCCCCTTGTTTGATCAGCTTCCTCAAGACCCCTATGTGTACATGGTACACAGCTATTACGCGCCTATTTGCGATCAAACGGCTGCTGTTGCTGAATACGGGATACCCTACAGTGCGGCCTTACAGCGCGAAAATTTTTGGGGCACTCAATTTCATCCGGAGAAGAGCAGCCAAGTAGGCGCACATATCCTACAACAATTTTTAAGTCTTACCTCATGAGGATAATACCAGCTATAGACCTTATTGGTGGTGCGTGCGTACGCCTAGCCAAGGGAAATTACGACACCAAGGTCGAATACTACAAAGATCCTTTGGACGCCGCTAAATATTTTGAAGATCACGGCATACAATTCCTACATCTGGTTGACTTGGACGGAGCCAAATCTGGTCGGGTAATCAATCACCAGGTGCTTGAACGAATCGCTACAAAAACCAGCTTATCGGTTGATTTTGGCGGTGGGGTAAAAACAGATCAAGATCTAGATATTGTCTTTTCCTGTGGAGCAAAACAAGTGACTGGAGGAAGTATAGCCGTGCAACACCCCGCAATTTTTTTGCGCTGGCTAGAAAATTTTGGCGCTGATCGAATAATTTTAGGGGCTGATGCTCTTGATGAAAAAATAGCCGTCTCTGGTTGGCTGGAAAATTCGCAAATATCCTTGTTCCCCTTTGTGTTAGATTACCTAAAAAAAGGGGTGAAAACAGTAGTCTGCACCGATATTTCGAAAGACGGCATGTTATCTGGCCCAGCAGTTTCACTTTATAAACGATTAATCGACTCATCGATGCAAATCAATCAATCAATGGACCTCGTGGCCAGTGGTGGCATCAGTACGTTAGACGATCTTCACGTTTTGAGATCGATGGGCTGTTCTGGAGCAATTATTGGAAAAGCGCTTTATGAAGGTAAACTATCCATGAAAGATCTGTCTCATTTTTCACGTGAAAACCATGCTGAGTAAACGAATTATACCGTGTTTGGACATTAAAGACGGAAGGACCGTTAAGGGGGTTAATTTTCAAGACCTTCAAGATGCCGGTGATCCAGTAGCTTTGGCAGCTCAATACGCTGTCCAAGGGGCCGACGAACTAGTTTTTTTGGATATTACCGCCACAGAGGATGCCAGAGAAACTATGGCTTCCTTAGTGTTAGAGGTATCCAAAGCCATAGATATACCTTTCACAGTAGGAGGTGGAATCAGATCGGTTTCCGATGTGGAAAAGTTGCTAAAAAATGGAGCAGACAAAATATCCATAAATTCTTCTGCGGTGAGAAATCCATCTTTAATCAATGATTTGGCTCAAGCGTTTGGCAGTCAATGTGTGGTCGTTGCGATTGATGCCAAACAAATCGACCATTCATGGATGGTTCATTTAGTGGGTGGAAAAGTACCTACGGAACTTCATTTATTTGATTGGGCTAAAGAAGCAGCAGATCGAGGAGCTGGCGAAATTTTATTTACCTCCATGGATCACGATGGAAGTAAACAAGGATATGCACTAGAGGCTCTAGCTCGATTATCCGAAGAATTGTCTATTCCGCTGATTGCCTCAGGTGGAGCCGGAACAGAACAACACTTTTTGGACGCATTTACTCAAGGGAACGCAGATGCAGTACTTGCCGCTAGTGTATTTCACTACGGAGTTATTCCTATCCCCACATTGAAAACCTATCTTGCATCACAAGGTATACCCATCAGAAAATAAATACATATGGAAATAGATTTCAGTAAAAGTCCCGATGGATTGATTCCCGCCATCATTCAAGATGCCCATACTAGGAATGTCTTGATGTTGGGGTACATGAATGCTGAGGCCTGGGCAGAGACTCAAGCCTCTGGAAAAATCACTTTTTATAGTCGATCAAAGAATAGACTTTGGACCAAAGGGGAAGAGAGCGGAAATTTTTTATCACTGGTGCATTTTTCGGTTGATTGTGATCGGGATACCTTGTTAATTCAAGCTAATCCCACGGGTCCTACTTGCCATACCGGTACCGATACCTGTTGGTCAACGGCCAATGATCCCGGTACACTTTTTCTGGATCAACTCAGCCAAGTAATCGATCACAGACTTAACAGCCCGGAAAGTACGTCGAGTTATGTGCGCAGTTTACATCAATCGGGTATCCACAAAGTGGCCCAAAAAGTAGGTGAGGAGGCTGTGGAATTGGTCATAGAATCGATGAGGGATGAACCGGAATTATTCCTAGGCGAAGCAGCGGACCTGCTTTTTCACTACCTAGTATTACTAAAGTCAAAAGGCCATTCATTAGATAATGTAATCGAAGTACTACGTCAAAGACATCAATCCCGCTCGTGAATGATCCATGGAAATACCAGTACCTGATCAGGTTATCCTACCTGGGCTTTAGGTATTCTGGATGGCAGATTCAACCTGGGCAAAAAACAGTGGAAGGAATGCTGGTGAAAACACTCAAGTATGTATTGGGTGATCAGCCCTTCAAAACATTGGCCTCAGGAAGAACAGATGCTAAAGTATCCTCCCTCGCTGGAGTTTGCTCTTTATGGTTAACCCAACCCTTATCGGGGGATATTTCCTACTGGATAGAACTCATCAACCGCAACACCCCGCAAGATCTTAAGGTGGAGTCTATCGTTGAAGTTCCTATGGACTTTAACCCAATTAAAAACGTGGTCACTAAAACCTACGGCTATTTATTCTGTTTTGGTGAGAAGCCACATCCCTTTACAGCACCTTTTATGGCTCATTTTTCTGGTGATTTAGACCTGAATTTGATGAAAAAAGGAGCAGAACTCTATGTCGGGACTCATGATTTTACTCATTTTACCGTACGCACAGCACAAAAGCCAAATCAATCCACGCAGAGAACGATTGATTCTTGTAGCCTGGTGAACAACGACCGTTGGACAGCCAACTTTTTTCCTTCCACTTCGTATATACTTTGGGTGGCGGGGCATGGATTTATGCGGTATCAAATCAGGTTGATGATGGGGACTTTGGTTCAATTAGGCCGCGGGGAGATAGCCATGCACGATTTGTCTAATGCGCTCCAAGGTGTACCTTTGCCCATACCTCAATACGCTGCTCCAGGATCTGGTCTTGGGGTGTATGAGATCAATTACTAAACAAAGCCCTATGATTTCATCTCAAGTTTTTGATTTTTTATCAGCGCTTAAACAAAACAATGACCGCACATGGTTTGCTGCGCATAAAGACAGTTATGAAGCAGCTAAATCAAGTGTTCAAAATTTTTTAACTGCTGTTTTTGAACCTCTTTCCGCTGTGGACGCATTGGAAAAAATCCATATGTTTCGGATTTATAAAGATGTTCGATTTGCCAAGGACAAATCCCCGTACAAAACTCATTTATCCGGATATTTTGCCCGTGCGGGCCAATCCAATAAAGGGGATTACTACATTCACATTGAACCGGATAATTCATTTATAGCTGTGGGCTATTGGGACATAAATAAAGAAGAACTAGCCCGCATGCGTGCAGAGATAGATCTAGATCCCCAAGGGCTTAAAGAAATTATAGAACAAGCATCATTTAAAAAAATATGGGGTTCATTGACCGGCCCTACCTTGAAATCTGCACCCAAAGGTTGGGATAAAAATCATCCTGATATTGAATTGTTGCGCAGACAGAATTACGTATTTACTTGTCCCTTAGATCAAAGCATACTGAACACTCCTCAAATCGCGGAACAACTGGTAGAAAAGTTTGAAGTTGCTCGTCCGTTTTTGGTTTATCTCAGCGAGGTGCTCAGCACAGATTTAAACGGGGAATCCATTGAATAAACTTGTGTCCGCTCAAAAAAACGCCTAATTTTGTCCGCTTGTTCAATAGACAGCATCCGCGTAAATAGCACACTTTTGGAAACCAAAACAAAGCCCTCAGAGAAGAAACTTTACGACTACCAAGTACGTGACTTAGACGCCATATTTAATTACTTAAATGAGGCTCCTGAGGACACCAATCTTTTGTATCAGCTACCCACGGGAGGTGGAAAAACTGTGGTGTTTTCTGAAATAGCTAGAAGATATATCGGATTAAGGGGAAAAAAAGTAGTGGTACTTACCCACAGGATCGAACTCAGTGTGCAAACCTCTAAAATGTTGACTGGTTTTGGGGTGAGAAATAGGGTGATCAACAGCGAGACAAAGACCCTGGAGGATCAAGACCAGTACGATTGTTTTGTGGCGATGGTGGAGACCTTGAATAACCGGCTTCAAGAGGATCAAATTGCGTTGGAGAATATTGGTTTGGTGATTATCGATGAAGCGCACTACAATTCATTTCGGAAGCTCTTTAAGTTCTTTAAACACGCAGTTGTTCTTGGAGTTACGGCCACTCCATTAAGTTCCAACATCAAGTTGCCGATGAAGGACCACTATAAAAAATTGATTATTGGGGCTTCAATCGCTGAATTGATCGAACGCGGATATTTGGCTCGAGCAGAATTATATGCGCGAAACGTCAGCCTAAAATCACTAAAGCTGGGTATTAATGGGGATTATACGGTAAAATCCTCGGATGCTTTTTACGGAAATACGGGTATGTTAAACCAGTTGAAGGATACCTACGAAGAAATCGCTGCGGGGACAAAAACACTGATTTTCAACAACGGAATCAGCACCTCAAAATACGTTTATGAAACGTTTAAGAAGGCAGGTTATCCCGTACGTCATTTAGACAACAAAAACACAGCATCAGAACGCAGGGAGATTTTGAGCTGGTTTGCCGAAACACCGGATGCAATTTTGACCTCAGTGAGTATCTTAACTACCGGTTTTGACGAGCCCTCTGTCGAGACCATCATTTTAAATCGAGCAACCCGTTCGTTGACCCTGTACTTTCAAATGATTGGTCGTGGATCGCGCGTTGTGGGGAATAAAAACACCTTTAAAGTGATCGACATGGGGAACAACATCGCTCGATTTGGCCCATGGGATTCGCCGATGAATTGGCAAGACATTTTCCATTTTCCCGATTATTACCTGGAGAACATCAAGAATGATGAAGACATTGAGCGTGATTTCTCGTATGAGATGCCCCCACAGCTTAAGGCCAGATTTGCCAAATCGAAGACATTGACCTTTGATATCAAAGCAGCCTACAAAGAAGTGTTTAACCGAGGATTAAAATCCAAAACTGTACTAGAAAACAGTATAGATCAACACGCTACATTGTGTTATGAGAACGCCAAGGACATTTATGAGGCAAGAATGCTGATTAAATTGTTGCAAGAAGATATTTCCTACCGGGTCAAGACCTATTCGTACTGTATCATGAACAATACCAAAAACTACAAAGAGTGGTTGGAGGAGGATTATCAAAGAAAACTTCGATTGAAACTAGCTCAATTATTTTCTAAACAATAATTAAGCGATCCAATTATTCGGATCAAAATTGGGTTTTCTCTTTTCTAAAAAAGCATCTCGACCTTCTTTAGCCTCCTCGGTCATATAGGCTAGCCTGGTAGCTTCACCGGCAAATACCTGTTGCCCCACCATACCATCATCCGTCAAATTCATCGCAAACTTGAGCATTTTTATGGAAGTTGGTGATTTGCCCAATATTTCTTGAGCCCAATTCCAGCCTTCAGTTTCGAGTGAATCATGGGGAACTACGGCATTGACCATGCCCATTTCAAAAGCTTCTTGAGCTGAGTAATTACGCCCTAGAAAGAAAATTTCTCTCGCTTTTTTTTGACCAACCATCTTGGCTAAGTACGCAGAACCATATCCTCCATCAAAACTGGTAACATCCGCGTCGGTTTGCTTAAATAGGGCATGCTCCCGACTAGCTAGGGTTAAATCGCATACTACATGCAGGCTATGGCCTCCGCCAACAGCCCATCCAGACACCAAGGCAATGACCACTTTAGGCATAAATCGAATCAAGCGCTGTACTTCCAAAATATTCAAACGGTGCCTGCCGTCTTGTCCCACATATCCTTGGTGACCCCGCGCTTTTTGATCTCCACCACTGCAAAAGGCATAAACACCGTCTTTAGGGGAGGGCCCCTCACCACAAAGCAAGACTACTCCGATGGAGGGATCTTCTTGAGCATCGTAGAATGCTTCGTACAACTCAGAGGTAGTTTGGGGTCTAAAGGCGTTGCGCACTTCAGGTCTGTTGAACGCAATTCGGGCGACACCCCCGCTTTTTTTGTACGTGATGTCTTGGAATTCTTTCACTGTGGTCCATTCAGGCTGTGTCATGACGAAATCTTTGGACACAAAAATACAAAGTTATGGAGTAGGTGTTGGGCTGATCGCTGATAAAAGTGATTTTAAAAATCCGTTAGCGTCATACACAGGCGCCTCTGCAAGACCGGTACGCACTACGACCAGGTCTCGAGAGGGAATGATGTATACGTATTGACCATCATGCCCATTGGCGGAGTACATGTCCCTGGGCACGTCGGGTAGGGTACCCGAGCTGTTCAACCAGAAATGAGCTCCATAAGCGCCTTCTGATCCTGGGGTAGGGGTGGTGACATAGTCTACCCACTCTGGAGCAAAAATTTGACGTTCATTCCAGGTGCCTCTTTGTAAATAAAGTTGTCCAAATCGTCCCCAATCTCTCGTGGATGCCCATCCATAAGAGGAAGCGACAAAGGTTCCGGATACGTCGGGTTCAATCAACATGGTATACATACCCAGGGCATCGATAAGTTCCCGGTAACCAAACTGAGTGTATTGGTGCACGTCACTAAAGTATCTTTTCATGTATTTGGCCAGTGCGTTGGTCGTACCCGAAGAGTAATTCCACAAGGTACCGGGTTTGGCCACAGACTTTTTATCCAGGGCCGCTTGTCCCATATCGTCTGATTGAAAGAGCATCCTAGTTACGTCGGATAATTTTCCGTAATCTTCCTCCCAAGCCAGCCCAGAGGACATTCTGAGCAGATCATCTATTTTAATACTCGATCGCTCATCGGACTGCCACTGTTCAATAGCCAAAGAGTCAAATACCGAGAGTTTTCCTTGATGGCTTAAAATACCGTACCAAGTGGCTAAAATACTTTTGGTCATAGACCAACCCAGAACAGGGGTGTCTGGACCAATGGGAGCGGCGTACTGCTCTCCGATAAGTTGGCCTTTATAGAGCACCAATACAGAGCGTGTTTTTTGACGGTCATTTTCGGCAAATGCGCCTTTAATCGCTAAAGCTACGGCCGGATAATCCACTTCCGGCATAACGGTGTCTTTGGGTGCTAGGTGGCCGTGTGGGTAGGGAAGAGGTATGGGTTTTTTACTCCTTTCAGCTGGGGTTAAATCAGGTAGTTGATCTGGATTTTCGACCAAAATTGACCCAATACCTTCTAAAAAAACAGCAGTTCTTTTTTGTAATCCATACACCTGTGCATGGACCAGTTTACGGGATTCATCAACTTCGGCATTGCCCCACTCAATCAAGGGCGCTCGATGATCGTTTTCCACCAAATAATTTAACGTTTGACCCGAGTAAAAAACAGCTGTCGCTGTGTATTTTGCGTAATAACCGCTGATCATTTCCAGTTTTGGGTATTGAGTATACAACAGAGCGAGTACCCCTAAGATTAGAACGGCCAAAGTCCCATATACTTTTTTCATTTGCCTAATTTTAAGTGAATATAGTGATTTCAAAGTTGTACTTTTAAATCTTATTTGCCGCTATGAAACAGCTATTTTATGGAGTTTTCCTGACTTGTATAGGATTTTTTACAGCCTGGGGACAAACCAAACCGCAGATTGTAGATCGACCTATTTCATTTGGGCCGCAGCGTATATCAATGACTGAACAATACATGAAAGAGCGCTACCTAATCGACGCCCCTTTAGGAAAAATAGCCCCAAAAATGGTGGTCTTGCACTGGACCGCTATACCGAGTTTAGAAGCCTCTTTTAGGGCTTTTGATCCAGAACAATTACCGGCCTATCGCCCTGAGCTAGGAAGGAATGGACTCAATGTTTCCGCTCATTTTTTGGTTGATCAAGACGGTACCATTTACCGACTGATGCCTGAAGATGTCATGGCTAGGCATGTCATTGGACTAAACCACCTGGCTATTGGAATTGAAAATGTGGGAGGTACTGAAGAAACCCCCTTAACACCTCTTCAAATCAAGGCCAATGCCGACCTTTTAAAGTACCTAAAAAAGAAATTTCCTGAAATTAAGTACTTGATAGGTCACCATCAATATACTGATCTTGAAGGGACTGAACTTTGGAAAGAAATAGACCCCGGTTACAAAACTACCAAAACAGATCCAGGTGATAAATTTGTGAAATTGGTTAAACGCAAAACTCGAAAATTAAGATGGCATCCACTTCCAAAACCCAAACAATAATTAGCTCCCTTTTATTTATTTTCTTGTGTTGTCAGCCCTTATTGGCTCAAATCCTTGCACCAGAAACCCTGGCGGCAAAACACGATCAATACAGAGTTAAGTCTCTGGAGGATAGACGAATAAAACATCGAGATATTCAACCACTCATTGATCAATACCGACAAAAACCCCAGTTTAAGGTTCACAGGGTAGGTGCCTCTGTCGAAGGAAGGCCATTGCATTTGCTCAGCACAGGTACAGGTCCCACACAAGTATTTTTATGGAGTCAGATGCATGGGGATGAGTCAACGGCAACCATGGCTATTTTTGATGTACTCGCATTTTTATCAGATCCTGCAAATCAGTCCATTACTGAGCCAATACGCCAAAAACTAAGCATTCATTTTTTGCCTATGCTTAACCCAGATGGTGCAGAAGTATTTGACCGAAGGAATAAATTGGGCATGGATCTAAATAGGGATGCCCTGAGGCTTCAAGCGCCCGAAAGTAAAGTGCTCAAACGCATCCGAGATAGTTTACAGGCTGATTTTGGATTCAATTTACACGATCAAAGCCGCTATTACAATGCGGCATTTACCCCAAAACCCGCCACGGTATCATTTCTAGCCACTGCATTTAATGAAGCCAAAGACATCAATGAAACGCGAAAAAAGTCCATGCAGCTCATCGTGCGTATGAATGAAGTACTTCAAGTATTAGCTCCAGGACAAGTGGGTCGATATGACGACACTTTTGAGCCTAGAGCTTTTGGAGACAACATTCAAAAGTGGGGTACTTCTTTGGTGTTGATTGAATCTGGAGGTTATCAAAATGACTTGGAAAAGCAAGTGATTAGACAATTAAACTTCGTCACCATTATATCCGCTTTAAGCGCTATTGGGGATGAAAGTTATGCCCAAGAAGATTACCAAGATTATTTTGATATACCCATGAATGATCGAAAGTTGTTTGATCTCAAAATAAAAGAGGTCAATCAGGCTTGGAAGGATTGGCGTGGAGTCACCGATATTGGCATTCAGCGTATAGAGGTCGACGATACAGCTCACGAGACTTTTTACCACAAAAGCCAAATCATTGATCTCGGGGATTTATCCACGTATTACGGCTATGAAGAGTTCGATGCAAGGGGTTATGACTTGGTGGTGGGAAAAAAGTATATTCCACAATCCACAGATCCAAAGATTCCATCAAAAGCTCAAGCTATTGCCTGGTTAAAAAAGGGGTATTTGTATTGGCAAGTAGCTCAAGCTCCTAGTGATTTAAAAGTTGATATCCCCATGTTTTTGGTGAGTCCTAAATTTGTCGTTCCTGACAACAGCTTGTATTTAGGGAAAAATCCAAACTTTTTATTGCGTAAAAATGGAGTGATCACGCATGCTATCGTCAATGGTTACCTCATAGATTTGTCCCAAGAGGTAGATAATTTCAGAAATGCCCTGTATTTGAGGTAGTTCATCAGATTATAATAGCGCACCTCATTGGTTATGTGTACCTTTGCGGATAATTAGCTGCCTCAAGGGTTTTTATTCGTGATTCAGCCTTAAAACCCTTATTTTCACTATGGCTAGACCCCAACAATCCTTTAACAAGAAAGAAAAAGAAAAATTACGCGCCAAAAAACGCGAGGAGAAATCAAAGAAAAAGGAAGAGCGCAAATCAAATTCTTCCAAAGGTGCTGGTCTAGAAGATATGTTGGTGTATGTCGATGAGTATGGTCAATTGACCAACACACCGCCAGATCCATCGAAAAAAGTGGAAATTGCCCTCGAAGATATTGTCATAGGGATTGCCAAACGCACTGAAGAAGAAGAACAAGAGGAATCGGCCAAAACAGGCAAGGTGACTTTTTTTGATACTTCTAAAGGTTTTGGATTCATTTTGGATCTTCAGTCACAAGAAAAATTTTTCTTTCACGTGAGTCAGCTGATCGATCAAGTTGAAGAAAATGATAAAGTTACTTTCGAGTTAGAGAAAGGGCAACGCGGACTAAACGCTGTACGCGTCCAAAAAATCTAATACTCAATCTTAGACGCCTTACCAGGCGTTTTTTGATATATTCATTTGAACTATAATTTATATTATGTAAAATAGAAAAATTGGATTATCCCAATTTCATATCTAAGTGTTGCATTGCGTATCAATAAGCCAGCAGCTTCATCAAGGTCTCTTCTATCCTTGATTTTGCCAGAAATCCTTGTTCTAAAGAAGTGGCAAACGGTATGGGTGTGTCCAAACTTCCTACGCGCATTACCGGGGCATCTAAGTATTGAAATGCTTGTTCCATAACCAATGCGGCTATATCAGAACATATCCCGCCAAACATGGTGTCCTCCTGGATTAATAGCAGTTTGCCGGTTTCGCGAACACTATCCAATATGGTTTGGGTGTCTAACGGAACAAGTGTTCTGAGGTCAATCAGCGTAGCTTTCAGTTCAGGATGTTTCTCCAATACTTCTAAAGCCCACGGGATACCTGCGCCGAAGGTGACAATACTCACCTGATCTCCATGGCAAATAACATTAGCTACACCCAAAGGTATTTCGTAATACCCCTTAGGTACTTGACCTTTAACACTGCGATAGAGCGCTTTGTGTTCAAAATACATCACCGGGTTTGGATCGTGTATGGCCGTGGTCAATAATCCTTTTGCATCAAATGGATTCGAGGGATAGACTACTTTTAAGCCAGGTGTTTTCGTAAACCACGCTTCATTGGTTTGCGAATGAAATGGTCCCGCACCTACACCGGCCCCACAGGGCATTCTAAAGACAACATCGGCATTTTTCCCCCATCGATAATGCATTTTTGCGGCATAGTTGACAATTGGATTAAATCCAGAGCTCACAAAATCAGCAAATTGCAACTCCATGACTGCCTTTTTACCGACTACCGATAAACCGATCGCCGCCTCTGCAATACCGGATTCACAAATGGGAGTATTTCTAATGCGCTCTTCACCAAATTCCTCCAGAAATCCCTCAGTAATTTTAAATGCGCCCCCATATTGTGCAATATCTTGCCCCATGATGACCAACTCGTCAAATTTCTTTAAGGATTGAAACAAACCATCCCGAACTGCGTCGATAAATCTCATTTCTTCTTGGTCTGAACCGGGCAATTCAGGCTGGTGTTCCCAAGGGGCATATACATCCCTAAGTTCCGATTGTGGATCAAAAACAACTTCAGGTTCAGCAAAAACTTCTGTGAGGTCCTGCTCTATTTGAGTTGTTATAGCATTTTTGATTTGTTCTATTTCTTGACTCTTCAGAATTTTTTCTGAAACCAAGTATTTTTCAAATTGACGCACTGGATCTTTCTTACTCCATTGCTCAATGAGGTCTTTGGGAACATATTTGATGCCGCTAGCTTCTTCATGTCCTCGCATTCTGAAGGTGATGAACTCGAGAAGTATGGGTCTGGGACGTTCTCTAACGGATGCAGCTAGGGCGCTTACTTGTTCAAAAACTTCAAGCAGGTTGTTTCCATCGATTTGATAACCCTCAATTCCATATCCTATGGCCTTATCCACCAGATGCGCGCATCGATACTGTTGACTCGTCGGCGTGGACAAACCATACCCGTTGTTTTCAATACAAAAAAGCACAGGCAAATCCCACACAGCCGCTATGTTTAACGCTTCGTGAAAATCTCCCTCTGAAGTTGCTCCTTCCCCAGTGAAAACAGCGGTTACTTTACGATCGCCATTGATTTTATGCCCCAGGGCTATTCCATCAGCCACGCCCAATTGAGGTCCCAGATGGGAAATCATTCCCAGGATGTGGTACTCCATGGTGCCAAAGTGAAAGCTTCTGTCCCTACCCTTGGTGAATCCACTAGCTTTTCCCTGCCACTGGGCAAACAGTTTTTTAAAGGGGATATTTCTGGAGGTGAAAACACCCAAGTTTCGGTGCATGGGTAAAATAAATTCATCCGGATGCAACGCGGCGGTCACCCCAACTGAAATGGCTTCCTGACCAATTCCGCTAAACCATTTCGAAATTTTTCCTTGGCGCAACAAAACCAGCATTTTTTCCTCGATCATTCTGGGAAAAATCAACTGGTTGTACAGCTCTATTTTTGTTTGTTTGGACAATTTAGCCCCTTTGAATTTCATAAATTTTAGCTTGATTAAATGTATAAAATCAAGCGTTGATTTGTAACAGGACAGTCAAAAATCTTTACATTTATCTTATTTTTCTGCTATGAATCATATACCCAGTGTTGATCTTCGAGATTTTTTATCCGATGACCCAAGCCGCAAACAAAAATTTATTCACGAGCTGCATCAAGCCTTTTCGGAAATTGGCTTTGTAGCCCTCAGGGGGCATTTTCTCGATCAAAAGCTTGTGGACGAATTATACGCTCAAGTCAAGCGATTTTTTGCGCTTGAGGAGTCCGTCAAAAAGAACTATGAGATTGCTGGAATTGGTGGACAACGAGGCTACACCTCCTTCGGCAGGGAATCAGCTAAAGGATCAAGTACAGGAGATCTAAAGGAGTTTTGGCATTTCGGTCAATACGATGTTCCACAAAATGAGGATAAGCGAACCTACCCCGATAATGTTTGGGTAGCGGAAGTTCCAGGTTTTAATGAAGTCGGTCAGGAGGCATTTGCCCAACTGCAAAAAACCGCGGTTTATGTGCTTAGGGCATTGACCTATCCCCTATCTCTGCCGGAGAATTACTTTGACGAGTATGTCCTTCAGGGAAATTCTATTCTTAGGGCGATCCATTACCCGCCGATTACAGAAGCGCCTAAAAACGCTGTGCGAGCTGCAGCCCATGGTGATATTAATTTGATCACTCTTTTGATGGGGGCACACGGCAAAGGACTTCAAGTGAAAAATCACCAAGGCCAATGGATCGATGCCATTGCTTCTGAAGATGAGTTGATGATTAATGTGGGTGATATGCTCTCTAGATTGACGAATAACAGTCTAAAATCCACCATTCATCAAGTGGTTAATCCACCCCAGGAATTGTGGGGAACCTCCAGGTATTCTATTCCATTTTTCATGCATCCTGTGAGCAGTATGTCTTTGGCTTGTTTGCCTCAATGCATCAGCGAGTCCAAGCCCAAAGAATTTGAGGATATAACAGCGGGAGATTTTTTACGCGAACGTTTGGTTGAATTAGGATTGATTAAAGGCTGATGGACCTCTCTGAACAACTCAAGAAGTTATTTCCTGACCATGTGCCGAGTGAGGATGAAGCACCCGAGGCAGATACTTCTTTGATCAGCCAACAAACCGAACCGGTTAGATGTATCTACGAAAAAAGGAAAGGAAAGCCAGTAACCATCATAGAGGGTTTTGAGATGAATGAATCTGGGCAACAAGAGTTGGCCAAAAAGATTAAAGTCTTTTTAGGAGTTGGCGGCACCTACAAAGCGGGACAGATCATCATTCAAGGGGATTACCGACCTAAAATCATGGCTTATCTGACAGATCTAGGGTATAAGGTTAAACGCGTAGGCGGTTAATATTCAGTAGTTTATAATTTTTTTGTACATTAGTAGATCCAACACTTTCTTATGGATGCTCTGATGCACATTTCTGGAAGCGACCGACTGACCCATAAGATCAGCCAGCTAGGCTATAAAGAGTCTGTAGTCACTTGGCGTGAAATACTTTCCGAGGGAAGAACCATTCATGAGGTTGGATCTGAAAAGTTTTGGAAAGAACGATTTCTCTTTTTACACTCCTCCTACGCTTGGAGTAAACAGCGTTTTGTTCAACGCACACTTCGTGAGTACAGAAACTTGTGTCGAGCAAAATCTCAAGACGTTATTGCGCTTTGGTTCGATACAGATCTCTCCAGTCAAATCAATATGATGGCTATTTTAAGTTGGCTTAAAACTCATCGAAGATACGCGCAGATTTTTTGGGTAGATGTTTCACTTGGGGACATGGATATTTTAGATCGATGGAGTGTTGATCAAGTGCGAGAAGCTTGGGAAAAAAGGAAAGAACTCACACAGGATGATATTGAATTGGCTGATTATGCTTGGCAGATCTATTGTTCAGACAATCCAATACGGCTGACTCATATCAGTCATAATAGCCAAACGCAACTCAGTGCCCTGCCTCAAAATATTTCCCTACACCTCAAAAGATTTCCCTCATTAGTCCATGGTTTGTCCGATTTTGAATATACAGTCCTTCAAAAGTTAGCGCAACAAGACACCCATCAGATAGATTTATTTATCGATGACATACACCGTGAGCAACAAAGAACCTATGGGTACACCAAACCCCAAATCAGTCGTGTTGTACAAAAACTTTCCCCTTGGCTTGAGGCAACAACTTTTGAGGTCAAAGAGACAGGGAAAAAATTGCTCCAAGGGAAATCCAATGCATACAGCCGCTTGAAAGATCAAGGTTATCTTGGCGGTGCATTGACCTATAACTATCTTTGGGATGCTCAAGCTGGGCGTATTCTAAAACTCTGACATGCAACATCCTGAAACGGAACTAATTCTTCACCCAACCCAGGGTGTGTATCACCTGCATTTAATGCCTGAAGAACTGGCAAATACCGTGATTACCGTAGGTGATCCAGACCGTGTACCCCTAGTTTCTAAATATTTTGATCGAATTGAGGTGCGCAAACAACACAGAGAGTTTGTCACGCATACCGGATGGTTTCAAGGAAAGCGTATCTCTGTGGTCTCAACGGGAATAGGTCCAGATAATATAGACATTGTCTTAAATGAACTGGATGCGTTGGTCAATATAGACTTTGCAACGAAAACAAACATTAAGGAAAGAAAATCCCTGCATATAATACGCTTAGGAACCTCTGGTTCTTTACAACCGCATATTCCCGTAGACTCTTTTGTGGTGGGGAAACACGCTCTAGGATTAGATAATATGATAGCTTTTTACGACCAAGATAAAGCCTATAACGATCCCATGGCCCAAGCTTTATGGGCCTCTCAACTCTTGCCTGACGCTGTTATACCCTATGGTGTTGGCCCTAGTAAACAGTTGTTAGCTCTTTGGGATCCCAACACCTGTATTTTGGCCAATACATTGACTAGTGTAGGTTTTTATGGCCCACAAGGCAGGGTTTTAGGTACTTGGAGTGCACAAAAGAAATTGATGGACGAATTGGTGTCTTTTAATTTTCATGGAGAAACCATCGATCACATAGAAATGGAAACATCAGCTATTTATGGTTTGTCGTCAGTATTTGGTCACCAGGCAGTTTCTCTCAATGCTATTTTGGCCAATCGCGCTCATCAAACATTTTCAAAGAACCCAGAAGAAACAATCAACAAATTGATTGTGTGGGCCTTAGATCAATTGTCTCAAGTGTAAGTTTAATGATTTTCCACCCAGTTAATCGGGGTTTTTCCTTGGCTGATTAGGTACTCATTGGCTAAAGTAAAGTGATTATTCCCAAACCAGTAGCCCCTGTTGGCGCTTAATGGGGACGGATGTCCTGATTTCAAAATCAAGTGATTTTTTCCAATGAGTGATGCCTTTTTTTGGGCATGTCCTCCCCATAGCATAAATACAATGCCCTGGGATTTTTCTGCGAGTTGGAGCAATACTAAATCAGACCATGGTTTCCAAAGTGACAGATAGGCACCAGGACTATTTAAGGGTACGCTCCAAGCGCTATTCAACAATAATACGCCTTGTTTGGCCCAATCCCCTAAATGCCCATGGCTGGCTACAGGTACCTGGTATTCAGCACTTAATTCTTTAAATATATTCAGCAGTGATGGAGGAATAGGTTGATCAGGGGACACAGAAAAGGCATAACCATCTGCCTGTCCAGGACCGTGATAGGGATCCTGACCCAGTACCACAACTTTTACGGTGGAAACGGGCGTTGATTGAAAAGCGTTAAAGAGTTGATTTACCTGTGGTAGGTCCTGATTTAACTGGTGTTTTTCTCGTTGAACCGACCACCATTTTGTCCATTTTTCACCCGTATTTTGGTCAAAAAGGAATTCTTTCCAATTGTCAGGTAGATCCATACAGAGTTGTATTTTTGGCTAAAATTAGTCCTTTAGATGTCCTGGAGCAAAATTCAGCTAAAAACCATTGAAGATTTAGAGTTCCCTACCGTTTTACAACAGGTGTCAGAACGTTGCCACACGGATAAGGGTAGAGAACGCGCATTGTCCTTGCTCCCTTTTGTAGATAAAACAGAAGCCATCGTGGCCATGACGCAGACAGCGGAGTACTTGGATAGTTTTTCCAATAATAATAAAATCCCCAATCACGGTTTTGAATCGATTGATCGCGAAGTTCAAATACTGGGTATTGATCAGATGGTACTTGATGCTCCTGGGTTTCACAGGATTGCCCAGCTTTATGATACCTGGCTTCAGCATCATATCTTTTTCAAAAAGATGGGTACTTATTTCCCTTTATTATCCCAACTGAGTGCTACCCACCTACCCTGTCCTGAGTTACCTGAGCAAATTAAAAGCGTTTTCGATCGTTTTGGCGAGATTAAGGATGACGCATCTCACTCGTTAAGCATGATACGTTTGGAAATGGGACTGTGCAGGGATAAACGCAACAAGAGTTTTTCTCAAGCGATCAGCCATGCAGTGGCTCAGGATTATCTCGATGAAATCCGGGAGTCTGTGGTGGACAATCGACGTGTATTGGCCGTTAAGGCGATGCATCGAAGAAAGATTAAAGGCAGTGCCTTAGGTATGTCTAAAACGGGAAGTATTGTTTTTATTGAACCCGAATCTTGTATGATTCACTCTCGTGCTCTTTCGATGCTTGAGATTGATGAACAAGAGGAAATACAACGGATTTTAGCACAACTGACGGAACGTATTCGCAGGTTTGCACCTGATCTAGTGAGGTACCAGTCATTTTTGGCACATATGGATGTGGTTTGCGCCAAAGCGCGTTATGCTCAATTAATGGATGGGGTCATGCCTCAGATAGCTGATCGACAAGAGCTTCAGTTTAAAAAAGCGTACCACCCACTACTGTATTTAACCAACAAAAAAAACAACACTCCGACGCATCCACAAGACATTCACTTACACGATCAGAACAGAATTGTCGTGATTTCTGGTCCGAATGCAGGCGGGAAAAGCATCACCCTAAAAACAATAGGATTGTTGCAAATTATGATGCAATCTGGACTGCTAATCCCGGTGCATCCTGCGACCACACTATGCTTTTTTGACAAAATATTGTCGGATATTGGGGATAATCAATCCATTGAAAATCATTTAAGCACCTATAGTTCGCGGCTTAAAAACATGAATGAGTTTTTGAAAAAGTGCAACGAACGGACTTTATTTTTAATCGATGAATTTGGTACTGGTTCAGACCCTGAATTAGGAGGAGCCTTAGCAGAAACGTTTTTAGAGGAATTTTACCAAAAAGGGTCTTATGGAGTGATCACCACCCACTACACCAACCTAAAAATGTTGGCCGATGAGTTGCCGTTTGCCTCTAATGCCAATATGCTTTTTGACGCGCAGTCACTCTCCCCCACCTATCAACTGGTGTTGGGTGAAGCGGGTAGTTCATTTACCTTTGAGGTCGCTCAAAAAAATGGGATTCCCTATGGATTGATCAATCGTGCCAAGAAAAAGATCGAAAAAGGTAAGGTGCGTTTTGATGCGACTATTGCCAAGTTACAACAAGAAAGATCTCAGGTTCGCGCTCAGGATAGTTGGCTCAAAGACCAATCCAATAAAGCGGAACAAGAAGCCAAGCGTTTGACCGAATTAAACTCAAAGATCAAGGATAAACTGGTAAAATATCAGCAGTTATACGATGCCAATCAGCGGGTATTGGCCCTGGGTCAAAAAGTGGAGCAACTCGCTGTACAGTATTTTAAAGACACTAAAAAACGTTCTTTGGTTTCTGGATTATTACAACTTGTAGAAACCGAAAACGCCAAGAGGAAAAAACAGTCGGCTGTTGTAGAAAAAAAAGAAAAACAAGTATTGCAAGAAGTGCAACAAGAGGTCATCGCTCAGCTGCCAAAGGTTAGGGCTGAAAAGAAGAAAAAACAAGCATTGGCCGAAAAAGCTCCTGAAAAACCTAAGGTGGATCTTCATATTGGGGATCGCGTACGCATGTTTGACGGCAAAGCAATTGGATCCATTGATGCCATTGAAAAAAATAAAGCTACCGTAAATTATGGTGTTTTTACCACCAAGGTTAATTTGGATCAATTGGAGTTTGTTTCCAGGAAAAAATAGTCATGCGTGCACTTTTGATTTTTGATGGTACCTGTGGGCTCTGCCACAAAGCGGTGCGATTTCTCTCATCAATTCCGACAAAAACACCATTGAGCTATGTGTCTAGTCACAGTGAACTAGGACGGGATTTACTCCTAGCTCGAGGTTGGAAAACTATAGCTGATGAAACAGTGATACTCATACACCCATCGGGTGTTGTTTACCACAAGTCAGCCGCAGTCCTGGAGGCTTTGTGTTTGATAAAACCGAAAAACCACCTGTTTACAGGCTTAAGACGTTTAAAAAACCCTATGTTTGACTGGTTATATGATGTAGTGGCTCAAAATCGCAGAAAATGGTTTCTCCCCCAAAAAGAAGACTGCTTTATTGAGCTTAAATACGGACGTGTATTGATGCAAAAATCGGAATGGGAAATTAATCCCTAAGTTTTCCTACAGATTTTGCTACAATCATTGATACAGTCGCATCTCCGGACACATTAACCACGGTTCTGCACATATCCAAAGGTCGATCAACGGCAAAAATAAGGGCTAATCCTGCTTCAGGAATACCCGCCTGTGCGAGTACAATCACCAACATGACCATTCCTGCGCCAGGTACCGCAGCACTACCTATAGAGGCCAATGTAGCCGTAGCAACAATACCTAATTGAGCGGCAAATCCAAGTTCCATACCAAAAGCTTGGGCGATAAAAACAGCCGCAACAGCTTGATATAGACTGGTTCCGTCCATATTTATTGTCGCGCCAATGGGGAGTACAAAACTACTTACCTCTTCTTCCACACCCAAGTGATCTTCCACACATTCCATGGTCACTGGTAGCGTAGCAGCGCTTGAACTGGTTGAGAAGGCCAATAATTGGGCGGGACCCATACCTGATTGAAAAAATGCAGGTTTTTTTCCGGTAAATAAATAAACCAGTAACCAATAAAATACAATCATCAAGGCCAACCCAATAACCACCGATAAGGCGTACATACCTAAGGCTTGAAACAGGTCCACACTGGGTGCTTCAACAACCAATGCAGCCATTAATGAAAATACCCCATAAGGTGCAGCCAACATGATTAGATCGATCATTTTCAGGATGACTTCATTGAGTGAATCAAAAAACGATTTAACCGGCTTTCCGATCTCCTCTGGAACCAACATGAGAGAAATGCCAAAGAATAGGGCAAAAAAGATAACCTGTAACATATTACCGTTATCGCTGGCCGCTTTGAAAATATTATCAGGTACTAGGTCTACAATTGCTTGGAGTGGAGCGGCCTCTTGTTGTGCTCGAGCAGCTTCAATTTTTTGGGAGGCATCCTGACTGTAGTTTTCAATCAATTCCAGTCGGGTGGTTTCCGAAATGGAATGACCAGGTCGAATAACATTAACTACCAATAGTCCTAAGCTTACTGCAATCACGGTGGTCATCAGGTAAAGACCTATAGTTTTACCCCCCATCTTAGATAATTTAGAAACATCTTTAAGGTCAGAAACTCCCTTGATTAGCGAAGCAAGGATCAAGGGGACGGCAATAAGTTTCAGCGCATTGATGAAAATTGTTCCCCAAGGTTTAATCCAATGACTGATCCAAAGTGCCCCAGAGCTCCACTGATTCATCATTAAAGCAAATAGAATCCCCATGACCATGCCGATCATGATTTTCCAATGTAGGGGTAGTTTTTTAAAATTCATGGGTACGGTTTAGTTGTGCTTTGCGTATCAGGGAAAAGTCTGCAATAACTAGGGCAGCCATAGCTTCTACAATAGGAACTGCTCTGGGGACGACACATGGATCATGCCTTCCTTTGCCGTGGGTTTCTATAAGATCCCCAGACTTGTTGATGGTGGTATAGGCTTGAATCAATGTAGCCACGGGTTTAAAGGCTACCCTAAAGTAAATGTCCATTCCATTAGAAATCCCCCCTTGTACCCCACCACTGTGGTTGGTCACTGTGGATCCATCGATTTGGTAGGCATCGTTATGCGCGCTGCCTTTCATGGTAACTCCGTGAAATCCTGATCCGTACTCAAACCCTTTGACGGCATTGATCGAAAGCATCGCGGAGCCTAGTCTGGCGTGTAGTTTATCAAAAACGGGTTCGCCTAATCCTACGGGCACTCCTTGGATCACACAATCAATCACACCGCCAATGGTGTCCCCTTCCTTTTTTATCGATTTGATCAACGACTCCATTTCTGCCGCCTTTTTTGGGTCAGGGCATCGAACATCATTGGTTTCTGTTTGCGCTAAATCTAATTCGAGGTAGGACTTATCTAGGGATACATTTCCTACCTGACTTACGTAGGCTTGAATTTTTATTGAGGGAATAATTTGTTTAGCTATGGCGCCCGCTACGACTCGAGCCGCTGTTTCTCGGGCTGAGCTTCTCCCCCCACCCCGATAATCGCGAAAACCGTATTTCTGGTCATACACATAATCCGCGTGGGACGGTCGATATGAATCAGCTATGTGCGTATAGTCTTGTGATTTTTGGTTGGTATTAAATATGGCAAATCCGATGGGGGTTCCCGTAGTTTTGCCTTCAAAGATTCCGGAAAAAAGCTGGACTTGATCCGGTTCCTTTCTCTGGGTAACTAAGGCAGACTGACCGGGTTTTCTTCGGTCTAAATCTCTTTGAATGGCTTCCATGTCGAGGAGTATCCCAGGAGGAACTCCGTCAAGTACGCCGCCAATCGCCGTACCATGAGATTCGCCAAAAGTTGAAAGTTTTAATAGTGTTCCGAAGGAATTTCCAGCCATAATGGGTAAAATACAAATATAACAAATTGAAAACTAAGGTCCATACCTTAAGCCAATGCTTCCAAAAGCAAGGTAACTGGGTGTTTCGCTTTTTTCTTGGTTCCGTCTTCAATCTGGTGCCTGCAACTCGTACCGTTTGCCGCGATTTCAACGTGTTTTTCTGCTTTTCGTATGGCGGGGAACAAGCGCAGGTTTCCTATATCCATACTTACTTGGTAGTGTTCTTTTTCATAACCAAATGAACCGGCCATACCACAACACCCGGAATTGATCAGGGCTACAGAATACTTTTCGGGTAGGTTGAGTATATCAAAGGTGTCTTTAGCATTTTCCAGAGCTTTTTGGTGACAATGGCAGTGAACCTTGATTTCTTTGTTGGATCTGGTGAACTGTTTTGAAGATATAGCTCCCTGAGCAGCTTCTTGCGCTAAAAAGTGTTCAATAGTCATACTGGATCTGGCCAAATCAACTGCCCTTGTATCACCGGCGAGCATTCGGGGGTATTCGTCTTTAAAACTGAGCACTGCTGAGGGCTCAATGCCCAAAATAGGCATTGATTTTGCAGTGTAGGGCGATAAATTTTCAAGATTTTTTCGGGCCAAATCCTGGGCTTGTTTTAAAAATCCTTTGGATAAATAAGTACGGCCACTATCTCCTTGATACAATTTTACTCTATATCCCAAACGGATTAACAACGTTAAGGCATCCTCACCTACAGGTACGTCAAGCGTCTTGGTGAACTCGTCGATAAACAGAACGACTTCTTTACCTGTGGGCTGATATTGAGCCAATAGGGATTGATGCATCTGGGTAAACCGTTGACGATAAACGCGAGGTATGTTCCGGGCGGGGGCAATTCCCATCGCTTTTTTGAGCAATCCGGAGAAAAAAGATGAACGGTTCACTGCATTAGCCAACGGAGCTACTTTTTGTGCCATTTGGTTGATCAACCCGCTATAGGCAAAAAACTGTGCTCTCCAAGAGTATCCGTTTAATTCTTGGTACTGATATAAAAACTCAGCTTTCATGGTGGTCATGTCTACGTTGCTAGGGCATTCACTAGCACACGCCTTGCAGCCTACACATAAATCCAATGAATCCTTAACGATTTCTGCATGATCGGGTTTTGTCATCCCTCCATGAGTCATCATCTCACGCAGTACATTGGCTCGACCTCTGGTGGTGTCTTTTTCCTCTTTGGTAGCTTGATAACTCGGACACATTCCCCCTGCTGCGTGGTGGGTTTTACGGCAATCTCCACTTCCGTTACAAGCTTCTGCGGCTCTAAGGAGGCCCATTTTGTCTGAAAAATCAAGGAAGGTATTTACCTCTGGTTCCTCACGGTCTACTTCATAGCGAAGAGATTCATCCATTTTGTAGGCCTCAACAATTTTTCCCGGATTAAACAGATGTTGGGGGTCAAATAGATTTTTTACCGATTTAAGCACTTCGTAATTTTCAGCGCCGATCAGCATAGGAATGAATTCTGCACGAACTATACCATCCCCATGTTCCCCACTAAAAGAACCTTTATATTTTTTGGTCAATGCGGCCACCTCTGTGGTTATGGAACGAAACAACACGACGTCTTCTGACTTTTTCAAATTCAGTATTGGTCTCAGATGTATTTCTCCAGCTCCTGCATGGGCGTAGTATACCGCATCCTGTTTATACCGGCTCATTAGTTCGGAAAATTCCCCGATGAAAAACTTTAAATCGGCTAGGGCTACAGCTGTATCCTCAATACAGGCTACTGCTTTTCGGTCGCCTACCATATTTCCAAGCAACCCTAATCCAGCTTTGCGCAATGTCTCTGCTTTGGTGATTTCACTTTGAGCGAGTACCGGTTGGGCATAGCTCAATCCTGAATCGCTAACTCGGGCCTTGAGTTGAGCTAATTTTTGTTCCAGTTTTTCTTGATCCTCTGCTCTCACCTCCAGCATCAGCACAGCTGCTGGATCACCCTCGATAAAGTATCTATTGGCTTGTTGCTCCCGGTTGTTTTTGGTGCAGTCCAAAATAACTTTGTCCATCATCTCACAACTGTACAATCCCTCTTGCATTAACGGATATACATCAGACATGCAATCTTCTATGGAGCGATAATGAGTCACCATCATAGCCCCCACTGCTGGAGGAAGTGGATCGAGCTTTAAGGTGATTGACGTGGTGAATGCTAGTGTGCCCTCGCTACCGCACAGCAATGGGACTAAATTGAACCCTGGTTTATCCCCACCCAAAAACTCACTTTCAAATAACAAATCAACTGCGTAACCGGTGTTTCTGCGGTGTATTTCCTTTTTAGGAAATGCCTCAACGATCCGCTTCTGTACTTCAAGTGGAGCCAGTAAATCTTTTAATCCTCGGTATAAGGTACCTTCAAAATTGTCTTGTTCAATTTTTTGCTTCCATTGCTCTGTAGTCAGCTGACCTATTTGGGTGGTGCTTCCATCGCTGAGTAAAACTTCTAAGGAAACTACCTTGTCCCGGGTTACACCGTATTTTATGGAGGTGGTCCCCGACGAATTATTGCCGACCATTCCGCCAATCATACAGCGGTTTGACGTAGAGGTATTTGGACCAAAAAATAGTCCGTAGGGTTTTAAATAGGCGTTCAGTTCGTCTCTGATTACCCCAGGTTGAACCACTACAGTGCGCGCGTCAACATCCAATTCAAGGATCTTTGTCCAATAACGGGACACATCCACTACCAAGCCTTCACCTACACACTGACCGGCTAGAGATGTTCCGGCAGTCCTTGGAATCAAGCTGATTTGGTGGGTTTGTGCCCAAGTCACGATTTTTTTTAGGTCCTCAATATCTTTGGGAAAAGCAACTCCTAAGGGTAGTTTTCTGTACACAGAACCATCTGTGGCATACATGGCCCTGGTTCCTTGATCCCATTGTATTTTTCCCTCTAGTTGTTCTTGTAGCTGAGAAAAGAGCGCGTTCTGCAAATTTGTATGGATTTGCCTCAAAAATAAGCATTTCATCAATTAAAAGAATCACCCTACCTTTACACTTCACAAAACACCTATATGAACCATAATTTTTCACGTTTTCTGGGTTTTACAGCTTTGTTAT
>JBEAQS010000002.1:0-20415 GCA_041163765.1 Bacteroidota bacterium
CCAATTAGAACCCCAAATAAAATGGAATTAAATCAGTTATTGTCAGGAACAGGGGTAGCCTTAGTCACTCCAATGGATGCAAACGGTGTTGTTGATTACAAGTCATTGGGTCGTTTAATTGATCACAACATCACCAATGGAGTCAATTACTTGGTCGTTTTGGGAACAACGGCCGAGTCGGTTGTTTTAAGTCATGAGGAAAAGTGCTCAATCATCGATTATGTCAGGCAGTACGTGTCGGGCCGAGTCCCTTTGGTGTTAGGTCACGGAGGGAACAACACTGCTGCACTTGTGGAGGGGCTTAGACAACTGGATTTAACAGGTTATACGGCACTGCTTTCGGTAACGCCCTACTACAACAGGCCGAGCCAAAAGGGCTTGGAGGCGCATTATTTGGCATTGGCGAGTGCATCTCCTTTGCCTATATTGCTGTACAACGTACCTTCAAGAACAGGCTGTAACCTAGAGAACGAGACCGTTTGGTCCTTGCTGAGACAGAGCACTAGATTTATCGGCATTAAAGAGGCCTCTGCTGATTTTGATAAAACTTTGGACCTGCTCGCGCACAGACCAGATAATTTTTTAGTGATTTCTGGGGATGATGCTACCGCAGGTGCGGCTGTATTGGCTGGTGCTGACGGAGTGATCTCGGTAATTGGTCAAGCGACAACAGCTGCATTGGTACAAATGATTCATCGGGCTCAACAAGGGGATCGCGAAGGTGTTCAAGTGCTGATCAATGAGTTAGAAAAACTGATAGAATTGATCTTTATGGAGGGAAATCCCACGGGCATCAAATCATTGCTGTCTCTTATGGGGATTTGTGGCCCGCAAGTCAGGCTGCCTTTAGTCTCCGCCTCTCAAGAGCTAGAAGACCAGTTAAGACAAGCGTTGTCCCAGGGATAAACATCTCAATTTTAACTTTTTTATGGCTGCCTAGTAGTTGATTAAGGCTTACTATTGGGGGCTTAAATAGTTTTTTCATTATCCACTTAGTTTGCTTATTTTTGCCCCATGATTTATTTCAATCGATTTTATGTAGGATTGCTTGTCTTTGGCTTGCTTTTGGTCACTTCCTGTGGTGAAGCTACCAAGATGTTAAAGTCTAAAGACATCAAAGAGCAGTACGATTTTGCAGAGCGAATGTATGAAAGTGGTCAATACCGCAAGGCCAACCTCATTCTTTCGCAAATCACCCCGAAGTACATCGGAAAACCTCAAGGGGAGCGCGTTATGTTTTTTTTAGCGGATTCTTACTACCAATTGAAGGACTATCAGTTAGCTAGTTATCAATTTGAACGTTTTTTAAAGTCCTACCCACAAAGCGAAAAAGCGGAACAAGCGGCATTTTTTGGAGCCAAGAGTTATTATCACTTGTCTCCCAAATATTCACTAGATCAGACAGATACAGACACTGCCTTGGATAAACTTCAGGTGTTTATCAACATGTATCCTGAGTCTAGCTACTTGTCTGAGGCCAATGTATTGGCCAAGGAACTAACCACCAAGAAAGAACAAAAAGCATTTGAAATTGCCAAACAATACAATCGCCTGGGGTCATATAACCTAACCGTTTTAGTCTCAGCGGTTAAAGCATTGGATAATTTCTTAATGGAATATCCCGGATCTGTGTTTAGAGAGGATGCTTGGTTTTACAAGCTAGAATCACAATACACCATGGCGATCAACAGTACGCCCGATAAAATTCAGGAGCGCCTCCAAGAAGCTATGTCGTCTTACCAAAGCTTGATCAAGTATTTTCCCAATACTAAACACCAAGAAAAGGCGGAGCAGATAGCAAAACAAATCGAAAAACAACAAACAAAACCATAACACCGAAACGATGAGTGATTTAAAGAATTCTAAAGCCCCAGTAACTACCTCTACCATCGACAAGAATAAGTTTGATGCGGCTACAGGTAATATTTACGAAGCGATTTCAATCACAGCCAAAAGAGCAGTACAAATCAATGCCGACATCAAGAAGGAATTGGTGGAGAAACTTGAAGAGTTTGCTACGTACAGCGACAGCCTAGAGGAAGTCTTTGAAAACAAAGAACAAATCGAAGTGTCTAAATATTACGAAAAGCTACCTAAACCCCATTCTATGGCTGCATCCGAATGGTTAGATGGTAAAATTTACTACAGATCTACGGATAAACAATCATAAATGCTTAGCGGTCGCCATATTTTATTAGGCGTAAGCGGCGGGATTGCCGCGTATAAAACCGCTTTTTTAATCCGTTTATTCAAACAGGCTGGCGCAGAAGTTAGGGTGATCTTAACCGAAGCGGCCAGCCATTTTGTTTCCCCACTTACCTTGTCCGTTTTGAGCGAATCTCCCGTTCAGCAAAACTTTACTGTTGAATCTGCTGAGGGAACCGTTTCTTGGAACAACCACGTTGAGCTGGCCCAATGGGCTGATATGATGGTGATAGCGCCTTGCACGGCCAATACATTGTCAAAAATGGTGTCGGGAACTGCCGATAATTTTCTATTAGTGGCCTATATGTCGGCTAGTTGTCCTGTGTTTGTTGCACCGGCGATGGACTTGGATATGTATGCCCATCCTTCTACCCAGGCACACTTAAAAAAACTGACTGATTTTGGCCACTCAGTAATACCTGCAGAAACTGGTTTTTTAGCTTCAGGTTTACACGGTACAGGTAGGATGGCAGAACCGGAAAATATTTTGGCTCACATCAATCAATGGTGGCTGGATCGAATGCCGCTTCGTGGAAAGAAAATTTTGATCACCGCTGGACCCACTCATGAACCCATAGATCCGGTTAGGTTTATAGGCAATCAATCCAGTGGCAGAATGGGGATTGCCCTGGCTGACCAAGCGGCACGACTTGGTGCAGAAGTAGTCTTGGTTCTAGGGCCTAGTGCTTTGGTGCCTCAACAAAGTCAAGTGGTTGTACATCGAGTACAAACAGCTGTAGAAATGCTGGAGGTATGTAAAACTAATTGGGATGGAGTAGATGTGGCTATTTTTGCCGCGGCGGTGGCGGATTACCGCCCTGAAAATGTAGGTACTCAGAAAATCAAAAGATCATCAGAACCATGGTCGATTGCTATGGTGCCCAATCCAGATATAGCGGCTCACTTTGGGGCAATCAAGGGGAGTGCCTATTTAGTAGGCTTTGCCTTAGAGACGCAACACGGGTTGTCCTATGCCCAGAAAAAAAGAACAGCTAAAAACCTGGATGCCATAGTGCTTAACAGTTTAGAGGAGCCTGGAGCTGGATTTGGCACGACCAATGTGGTTCACTGGATTGACCAACACCAAACAAAGTCCTTTGAGTTAATGGAAAAAACTAGGGTAGCTGAAGTACTCTGGGATCAAATCACTGCTCAGCTATGAAAGTGCTGATTTCCTTGTGCGTATGTTTGATGACTTGGTCCGCCTGGTCTCAAGACTTTAATGCGCAAATCCAAGTAGACGCCAGTAGGGTCGATATGTCCAATAAACAGGTTTTTGTGGCCTTGCAAAACGATTTGACTAGCTGGTTTAACGCGACCTCATTCTCGGGGAAACGAAGAAATGATTCAGAAAAAATACGGGTGCGGTTTTATCTGAACATACTTACCTATCAAGATGATTTTTTCACAGCTACCCTTCAAATGCAATTAGGTCGACCCATATTTGGCACGTCCTATGAGTCACCCTTGTTGTCCGTGATGGATCAAGAAGTCTCCTTTGCCTATGAGCCTTTCTCCCCGCTGGTATGGTCCAAGAACAATTTACAAAATAACCTGGTAGCAATTTTCGGTTATTACGCTTACCTAGCTTTAGGTGTAGATGCGGATACATTTGCCCCTATGGGTGGGACACCTTATTTTGTCTCTGCCCAACAGGTGGTCAATACAGCGCAATCTGCTTTTCCTGGGTGGAATGACGGGGCAAACACCTACAGTAGATCAGCGATTACTCAGGCGTTCAATACGCCTGCCAATAAACCATTTAGGACTTTCTTATACCAATACCACCTACAGGGATTAGATCAAATGGCGGTTGATCCTGAAAAGTTCAAACCTTTTTTGGCGGAGCAAATCAGCGGTTTAAAGCCGCTGTTGCTTAGCAGACCACAAAATCCATTATTTGTATTGCTTTTTGATGCTAAGTCGGATGAGTGGGTTCAGCTTTTCAGCCAAGGACCGAGTTTTGATGCGCTAAAATTAAAGGGAGATCTAGATTTGATGGCCCCTATGTTTGCGCAAAAATGGCGATTGTTTACCCGATAATCACGCTTTATTAATGGGGGTAATTGCTATATTTACCGTTCATTTTACATCCCGTGTTACAGCGATTAGAGATTAATAATTTTGCAATTATTCAGTCACTCTCCGTAGAGTTTGGCCCTGGTTTGTCAGTGATTACTGGGGAGACCGGCGCTGGCAAATCAATTTTACTTGAAGGTCTGTCCCTTGCGCTGGGTAAGCGTGCTGATTTATCCGTGTTAAAAGACAGCAGTCAAAAAGCGGTTATTGAAGCGCTATTTTATTTGCCCAACCTCCCATTTGACGCTTTTTTTTCACTACACGATTTAGATCAAGAACCTGAGCTTAGGTTGAGAAGAGAGTTGACCCCGAGTGGTAAGTCTCGAGCATTTATCAACGATACGCCTGTAACGCTTGAGGTGCTGTCCGCCCTGGGTAGCCAATTGATCGACATACACGCTCAACACCAAACACTTCAATTATTTGATCAAAAAAATCAACTTTCAATTTTAGATGGTATCGCAGGCGTATCTGCGTTATTAATAGAATACCAGACTCATTATCAGGAATATGAGGTGCTTAGAAAAAAACTAGCTGAACTCCAGAAGTCTAAAGATGATGCCGTAGCGCAACAAGATTATTTAGCCTTTTTAGCTCAAGAGCTTTCCGGAGTTGACCTCAGGGAGGGTGTCTATGATGAGTTGGTAGACCAAGAACGTGAGCTTGCTCATGCTTCTGAAATTGCTGCCCAATTGGGTCATGTCGATTCGATATGGCATCAAGAGCCACTTGGAGTATTAGAGGGGCTGAAACAATTGAAGTCGATTTATGCTAAACTATCTGCCATTGGACCTTTTTACGCAGATCTCGCTCAAAGAGTTGATGCAGCCTATATCGAATTAAACGACGTGGCTCAGGAATCTCAACGCAAGGCTGAAGGGGTGGAGTCCGATCCCAACCAACTGGCTTGGGTTCAGGATCAATTGGCCCAATTGGATCGTTTGATGCAAAAGCATCAAGTGGCTTCCGTCCTTGATTTAGCCCATAAAAGGGAGCAAATCAACCAGTCTTTGGGGCTCATAGAGGATCAACAACACTTGTCTAAAGAACTTCAATCTACTCTTGATAAGGTACAGGGTAAATTGACCACCTTGTCAGATCAGCTGACTAATGCGCGAAAAAAGGCGATACCTGTATTGGAAAATGAATTGACAACACTCCTTGTTCCGTTGGGGATGCCAAAGGCTAGATTTTCTATCGTATTGCGTGAAGACAAGCCGTTTAGCCTTCAGGGCAGGGATCAAATTGAGTTTTTGTTTTCTGCCAATAGCGGATCTCCCTTTGGGCCCTTGTCCAAGGTGGCTTCAGGAGGTGAATTGTCTCGAATTATGTTGAGTGTAAAATCTATTTTGGTTAGATACACCCCTTGGCCTACCATTATTTTTGATGAGATCGACTCAGGGGTTTCCGGTGAAGTGTCCAATAAGATGGGTGAAATCATGGCCCAAATGGCTCAGCGTTTGCAAGTTTTTTCCATTACCCACCTCCCTCAAGTGGCCGCGCGTGGGGCACATCACTACAAAGTGTACAAACAAGACGACGGTGTGAGTACCCAAACCCATATGCTGCTGATCGATCAAGAGCAACGCGTTCTAGAGATCGCCGAGATGTTGGGCGGCAGGCCTGTTGCTGAGTCAGCGGTAGCGCATGCCAAACAGCTTTTGCTCAGGTAATTTTAATATATTTACACCATTAATTTTCAAGTCTATTCTATGAGTCATCAATTATTGCAAGGTAAAAGAGGAATTATTTTCGGCGCATTAGATCCAAATTCTATCGCGTGGAAAACAGCGATGCGCGTTCATGAAGAAGGAGGTGTTTTTGTGTTGACCAACGCTCCTATAGCCATGCGCATGGGGCAAATCAATGATTTAGCTGCGGCTACACAATCCAGCATTATTCCTTGCGACGCCACCAGTGAAGAAGATTTACATCAATTGGTTACTCAGGCGGTGGAATTACTAGGAGGAAAACTTGATTTTGTACTTCATTCAATCGGGATGTCTGTCAATGTGCGCAAAGGCAAGGCCTATACCGATGAAAATTATGATTTTACCGCTAAAGGTTGGGATGTTTCTGCTCTTTCCTTCCACAAAGTGATGCAGACACTCTACAAACAAGACGCCATGAACGAGTGGGGGAGTATTGTAGCATTAACGTATATGGCGGCACAACGCACCTTCCCAGATTACAATGATATGGCGGATAATAAGGCTTATTTAGAGTCTGTGGCACGAAGCTTTGGTTATTTCTTCGGCAAAGAAAAAAAGGTGCGCGTGAATACCATTTCTCAGTCACCCACGCCAACAACAGCCGGTCAAGGTGTTAAAGGATTTGATGGGTTTATCAGCTATGCGGAGAAAATGTCCCCATTGGGTAATGCGACTGCGTTGGATTGTGCCAACTACACGGTAAGTTTATTTTCGGATTTAACCAGAAAAGTCACCATGCAGAATTTATTTCATGATGGAGGATTTTCCAATACAGGTGTGAGTCAGGAAGTGATCGAATATTTTTCAAAATAACCAGACAAAACCTAATGTAAAGCCATCCTCGAGGTGGCTTTGTTTTTTATGCCTCAGATGAAATCATTCAAGTTATCCGTAGTCGTACCTGTGTATAACCGCCCAGAGGAACTCTCTGCTTTGTTGAGTACTCTGGTCGATCAAACTTATGCGATCGATGAGGTAGTCGTGGTGGAGGATGGTTCGGTGAGGGATTCGTCAGCCGTTATTGCTCAGTTTGCTGCTCAATTGCCCTTGGTTTATTTGACTAAACCCAATACGGGTCCAGGGGATAGTCGTAATTTCGGAATGCGGCATGCTACCGGGGATTATTTTATTATCCTGGATTCTGATTGCGAGTTGCCCACACGGTACGTGGAGTCCATTCATAAAAGTCTTGCCCTAAATCCCGTAGATTTTTTTGGAGGTCCTGATGCGGCGTCCGATGAATTTTCCGACATGCAAAAAGCCATTAGTTTCTCCATGACTTCATTTTTGACAACAGGAGGTATACGGGGAGGGCGGAGCAAGAAATTTGAGCCCAGAAGTTTTAATATGGGTTTGTCCAAAAAAGCGTTTCAAGCCAGCGGAGGATATGGATTAATTCATCCAGGAGAGGATCCGGATTTAAGTATTCGATTACATCAAATGGGATTTGCTTCTGCTTTGTTTGAACAGGTGTTCGTCTACCACAAAAGAAGAATTACTTGGTCTTCATTTTACAAGCAGGTGTATAAATTTGGATCTGCTCGACCAATTTTGATGCGCTGGTATCCAGACACCTTTCGGGTAACTTATGTTTTACCTAGTATATTTTTGCTTGGTTCCCTAGGTTCCTTGGTTCCCGTTTTCTTTGGTTGGTTTTTGCCTGTTGGGTTGCTGGGACTTTATTTTTTAGCCACAGTACTGGTCTCTGCGGTGCAATACAGGAGTGTCGTAATTTCCATGTTATCTCTCCAAGCGGTTATGGTTCAGCTGTACGGATATGGGTGGGGTTTTATCAGGAGTTATGTCAAGTTGCTCAATAAGCGAAAAACGGCAGAGGAATTATTGCCTGAACTTTTCTTTAGAAAATGAAACCTGCATTGATCACATATGGAGGATCTTCTAACAAAAAACTAATCCAGTTTTTTGTATTTCTGTTGTTGTCGTTTCTGATCTGGAGTATTCAGTTGCTCTCTGAGCCCAGCGTTAGGCTGGTTAGGTTTTCATATGAGGTAATTGGGGTTCCAACGGGAATGTATTGGTCAGAGGAGAACCAAGATCAATTGGAAGTTCAGGTGTTGTCCAACGGTTTTTCTTGGCTGAAGTTGTGGTTGGATCGGCCAAAATTAACTGTTGACTTAAGTAATGCTGTTGAGGATCAAGGAATTTTCTTTCTGGAAGAACAAGCACTTATGGAGCAACTCAATGCAAAGGCTTCACGAAACTATACCTTTGAGGCCACGCTGTTGGGGTCTGGTGTAAAAGTCAAGTTGTACCGTCAACGCTCAAAAAAAGTACCTGTTCAACTTAGTTCATCGGGTAACAGGTTGTCGCATTACATCCTTTTCCGCCCTACTATTTCTCCAGATTCCGTTTGGATAAGTGGACCAGCTGCTGCGGTGGACACGCTTAGTTTTGTGCGTACTTCCTTTATTGATTTATCTGTGGATAAGGACGATATCGAAGAAGTATTGAGTCTTGATCTCCCCGAAGGCTATGGAATTACGGCTGATCCTGAACAAGTGCTGTTTACGGGGCATTGGGTGAAATATGCTGAACACAAGATTGAAGTGCCCATTGAGGTTTTGGGGTTGCCTGAGGGTTGGCTTGCCAAAACATTCCCCAACAAAGTGGAAGTGCTTTTTAGGGCTCCCATCGAGCAACTGAAACGTCCTATGGTTTCAGATTTTAAAGTTTTTGTGCTCTACGATCAGAACCAGGCAGAACAAGGAAAAGTGTTGTGGTCACTGGATCTAGAGGTTTTCAATCCTGCAATTGAACACACGTATCTCTCTACCCAACGCGTCGAACTCATTGTGCAAAAACCATGAAGAAGATTGGATTAACAGGGGGAATTGGATCTGGAAAGTCCTATATCGCCAAAGCTTTTACCCAGCTTGGGGTGCCCGTATTCGATTCTGACGAGGTAGCCAAATCGTTGATGACTCAAGACAGCTCACTCAAAAAAGAACTTGTGAACTTGTTGGGGGCGGAATCTTATATCGATGGAGCGCTTCAACGAGATTGGGTGGCTTCTAAAATATTTTCTAATCCTGAACTGCGCAATCAATTGGCCTCGCTGGTGCATCCCAAGGTTTATGAGGCTTTTGATCAATGGGTTAAAACACAATCTGCGCCCTATGTGATTTTTGAGTCCGCCTTATTGCTGGAAGGGGGCAATGCTGCACTTTTTGATAGTATTTGGGTCGTAGAGGCACCTATGAAGTTGAGGTTGTCTCGTCTTCATGATCGGGGTCTCAGCAAAGAAAAGGCGATTGAAAGGATAAATAGCCAGTGGACTGATGCGCAAAGAAGAAAATTTGCAGATATGGTCTGGAATAATGATGAGGTTTCTGATATTATGTTAAAAATTTATGATATCCATACTAAATTAACTTCTTGATTCTATATTTTATATTTTTATTATTAAATGTGTGATTTATTCAATCAAAATTAACTATTTATATAAAATTGATTAATTTTGTTAACATATGAAAAAATCATCGTTTTTTGTTCTGGTTACTGTGATGTCTTTGGCGCTGATTGGGGCGATCTCCGTTCAGGGCTACTGGATTAAACAATCCATCACATTAAAAGAAGATCAGTTTAATAATGCCGTATCAGATGTGCTGATTGAAACTTCTCAAAAAATTGCGCAACGAGAGGTTTCTGATTATTACGAAGAGTTTTTAAAGCTCAAAGATTCAGTGGGGAACCCGGATAAAGCCCACTACAAAAATTTCTTCTTTTTTGATAAAGACCTTAACACCAACGAGACCACTTTTTATGCCCACGAAATACTGGAGCAGGATTACAGTATCGCTAACAAGATGTTTGACAATGGATTTGGCAGAGATTCTTCGCTCATCCGCGCCTATGTCAGCGAGCGCACCAAGATGGTTTACCGAGAAGATTTTGGCATTGACGGAAAACGCACCACCATTACCCCCATTACCAAGCTGGCCATCAGTGGAAAACTTACGGAATACGATCGAGTTATTTTGGAGGACGTGCTTAAGGAAAGGGCTCGTTTGGTGCCTATTCACGAGCGAATCAGCGTCCAAGAACTGGTTTTGGCTTTAGATCGAGCCTTTGAACTCAGGGGGATTGATATCGATTATGAATTTGGCGTATACAGCAATCAATTGCCCACGAAAATTAAAAGTAGCGGGTTTGAATACAGTTCAGTGAATCCCTATAAGGTGCCTCTTTTTACGGATAATGAAGGTAATAGTGATTTCAGTCTCCACGTTACCTTTCCTCAGAAATCCACATTTCTATGGAGGTCTATATTGGGTACTGCGGTGCTCTCTGGGGTATTTAGTCTGCTGATCTTGTTGGTGTTTGTCAGTGCCATTTATCAATGGATCAAACAAAAAAAGTTGTCGGAAATAAAGTCGGATTTCATCAACAACATGACTCATGAGTTTAAGACTCCCATTGCAACAATCAACTTGGCGGTAGAAGCATTGCGCAACCCTAAAATAGCTGGTGATGCCGAAAAATTTGCCAGATACACCCAAATGATTAAAGAGGAAAACAAACGGATGAATGAGCAGGTGGAAAACGTCTTGCAGATTTCTAAGTTGGATAAAAATCAGTTGGACTTGATCCGTCAAGAAGTTGATTTCCACGATATAGTCGAAGATGCGATTGCGGCTGTTTCCTTGATTTTGGATAACAGCGGAGGATATATCCATACCCACTTATCCGCTGACCCATCGGTAGTCTCTGTCAGCGAAATGCACATGACCAATGTGGTGGTTAATATTTTAGAAAATGCAGTGAAGTACTCCGGCGAATCCCCTAAGATTGACGTCTACACCCAAAATAAAGGAAATAAACTGCTGATTTCTATCAAGGATCAAGGCCCGGGTATGAGCAAACAAGTTTTAAAACAAATCTTTGAGAAATTCTACAGAGAACCGACAGGAGATTTACACAACATTAAGGGTCATGGGTTAGGGTTGGCTTATGTAAAAAAGATTGTTGAACTGCACAAAGGGCATGTTTATGCCGAAAGTGAAAAAGGGAAAGGCAGTACTTTCCATGTGGAATTACCTATAAACTAATCAGTTATGGAAACGATGAAAAAAATTTTACTGGTAGAAGATGATCCAAATTTTGGAAGTATCCTAAAGGATTATCTAATGATGAACGACTTTGACGTAGTCTTGGCCAAAAATGGGATGGAAGGCTTTGAAAAGTTTAAAAAAGAAACCTTTGACGTATGTATTCTCGACGTCATGATGCCCTATAAAGATGGCTTTACTCTGGCCAAAGAGATTCGCGAAAAAGACGACCGCATTCCGATTGTTTTTTTAACGGCCAAAACCATGAAAGAGGATGTGCTTAAAGGGTATAAAGCAGGTGCCGACGACTATCTGAACAAGCCTTTTGACTCTGAAGTGCTGTTGGTTAAACTCAAAGCGATTATTCAGAGAAAATCTACTGCTACGCTAGCGGAGAGCAACCAGTTTGAGTTTGAAATAGGGGATTTTCACCTGAACGCCAAGTTGAGGTTTTTAACCTACAAGGATGAACCCTCCATCAAGCTGTCTCCAAAAGAAAACGAGTTGTTGCGTATGTTGGCATTGTATCAAAACGATTTGATGCCTAGAGAGCTGGCCTTGACCAAAATATGGAGGGACGATAATTATTTCACCTCAAGATCCATGGATGTATACATCGCCAAATTGAGAAAATACCTCAAGTTAGATCCTAATGTATCGGTGTTGAATATTCATGGAGAAGGGTTTAGATTGGTTGTTAAACAGGACTAACACCTAGTTTTTGAAGTATACTCTTTGCTTGTTTGGTGGGATTTTCTGCTGAAATCCAATGAATATCAGATTGTCGTCTAAACCAAGTCCCTTGTCTTTTAGCGTAACGACGTGTATTGGTTTTGATGTCTTCAATCGCTTGTTCCCGACTGATCACCCCGTCCATAAAGGCAAATACCTCAGTGTAACCTACGGTTTTTAAGGCGTTCAATTCCTTGTGCGGGTACAAGCTGGACGCCTCGTCAAAAAGTCCTTCTTGGACCATTTGATCTACTCTTTGATTGATTCGTTGATACAGCCATGGCCTAGGTCCTTCTATACCTATGGCGATATGCTGAAAGCTTTTTGTCGGTTTGGGTTTGCCTAAAAAATTGCTGTAAGGCTGCTTGCTGGACAAACAAACGGAAAGTGCCCGTATCAATCTCATCGGATTTTGCAGATCGACTACTTGAGCGTATTGGGGATCAAGTTCCCGAAGTAAATTTTGTAGGGCTTCAATTCCAGAATCCGCCCATAATTTTTCTACAAATGCTTTGTCTTTTGGGTTGACTTCAGGAAATTTATCCAGACCTTGGGTTAATGCTTGTAGGTAAAGTCCACTGCCCCCCACCAGAATAACTGTGTTGCTTTTTTTGAATAGCTCATCCAAGAGCATATTGGCTTCTCTAGCGTAGTCTCCTACGCTGTAGGGATCGTGTATGCTTTTATGTTGTATCAGGTAATGTGGGGCGGAAGAAAGTTCTTGAGCTGTGGGCACAGCGGTCCCAATACTCATCTCTCGATAAAACTGTCGACTATCTGCGGAGACAATAGGTGCATTTAGCCAATTGGCTAGTGTAATAGCCAAACTTGTTTTACCTGATGCGGTAGCACCAAGAACAGAGATCAACGTAGGGCTCTGGGGCTTAAGGTTCAAAGGAGTGCCATTTTAAATGAGGTCTTTCCGCCTCAATCCATACCAGGAAGGCTGGATCAGGGAAGATAGGCGTTAGCAATTGCTCAAAAATCTGAGGGTTATTTAATTGGTAATTAAGGTCGAAATAAGCATATCCACAAACCATCCCATTTTTCATGTAAATACCCGCTCGTTCTCCGAGGGTTCTACCTGGGGCGATCCAAACACCGTGCATTCCCTGGTAGACCTCAATCAGCGAAGGGTCACTCCACAATTTTTTTCTTCGGTTGTATTTTGGCTTGAGGGTCTTGAGGTAGACATGATGCAATATCTGGGTCATCAGTGAATTTCCAGAAGGAAATGCCTCAATGTTTTTTGTTTCCTTGAGCACGCGCTTATGGTGATCGTCACCGGACAAGAAAAGTTGATAAGTAGCTTTGTACATGTTTTTGTCTGAAAAAAGATATACCGCTTTTTCGTCTTTGCTCAGAAGCACAACCACCCCATGAGTATCAGGTATTTGTTGTACTAAAGCCCACTGTTTGTCAGAGACCAGACTTTGTTCTGGGCCTTTGGTCATGGAGTGAAATAGCCCTTTTTCCAAATCTTTCTCCAACAGCACTTGAAATAATTTTAAGGTAGCCAAGGCATCGCCGCTAGCTCTATGTCTGTCATGGATGGGTATTCCCAGTGATTTAACCAGTTTCCCCAGTGAATACGACTCCTGGTCTGGAATCAATTTTTTGGCTAAATCAACGGTACACACTGTTTTTCGTTCATAGGTATAACCCAATCGGTCGTAGCATAGCTTTAGAATTCGATAGTCAAATTGCGCATTGTGGGCCACCAAAACACAACCTTCGGTGATTTCAATGATTCTCTTGGCCAATTCGTGAAATTTTGGTGCTGTGCGCACCATCGAGTCACTGATACCCGTCAGTTTCTCCACAAACGGTTGTATAGGTGTCTCAGGATTTACCAGACTGATTAGTTGATCAACTACGTGTAAACCATCGAACTTGTAGATAGCCACTTCAGTAATCCCCTCTTGGTTGTATTTTCCTCCGGTAGTTTCAAGATCAATAATCGCATACATAGGCTAGTAATTTCGATCGCCAAAAATGGAGCTGCCTATACGTACCATGGTGCTGCCACAGGAAATAGCCAACACGTAATCCTGACTCATTCCCATGGAAAGTGTATCCCAGTGTGTGTGCACTTTGCTCAGCTGATCATACACGGATTTCAGGTTCGTAAATTCTTGGGCTATCTGTTGTTCATCCGAGGTGAATGTCGCCATACCCATCAATCCTTTAATGCGCACATGGCTGTAGGCGCCCAATCGATCTGCTGTTGCCCAGAGCGCCAACTCTTCAGGATCCCAGCCGAATTTTGTCGATTCTTGAGCGATGTGGACTTGCAATAAACAGTCGATAACTCGATGGTTCTTTTTTGCCTGTTTTTCAATTTCATCGAGTAGTTCGGGTCGATCTACCCCGTGGATCAATGCCACATAGGGGGCGATGTATTTGACTTTATTGCTTTGAAGATGACCGATCATGTGCCACTGAATATCTTCGGGCATTTCCGACCACTTGGCCGTCATTTCTTGCGCTTTATTTTCGCCAAAAACACGTTGCCCTGCCTGGTAGGCAACCATCAGGTCTTCAACGGGCTTTGTTTTGGATACAGCCACTAAGGTAACGTGTTCGGGTAGTGAATCTTTGATGCTCTGTAAACGTTCAGCTAGGGACATATTATTTTTCGTAGGCTTGAATAATTTGAAGGGCAACATCCAGTGCGTTGGCCCCGTCAACTAGGTCGACTATGGGTTTTTGACCCAGGGTAATTGCCTGGGCAAATGTTTCTAATTCATCCTGAATAGCGTTGTTGGCCTCAGGAGTGGGGTGTTCAAAATATATTTGTTTAGAAACCCCCTCGGCATTGACTAAGATCATATCAAAGGGTCCTGGTTTGTCAGGAGCATCTTTCATTTTGACTACCTCAGTTTTCTTCTCCAGAAAATCAACCGAAACATAAGCATCCTTTTGAAAGAAACGCGATTTACGCATGTTTTTCATGGAAATTCTACTCGCTGTTAAGTTAGCTACACATCCGTTTTCAAATACTAATCGCGCATTGGCAATATCGGGCGATTGACTGAGCACCCGCACACCACTGGCTCTAACCTCGACTAGAGGTGATTGAACAACGGATAATACAATATCGATGTCGTGGATCATCAGATCCAATACCACAGGTACATCGGTGCCTCTTGGATTAAATTCAGCCAATCGGTGCGTCTCAATAAACATGGGTTGATCCAAAGCGCTCATAGCGGCTTTGAAAGCCGGATTAAATCGCTCAACATGTCCTACCTGTCCCAGTACTCCGTGTGTATGGGCGAGTTCGATCAGTTCATGTGCTTGCTCTAGTGTATGGGTGATTGGTTTTTCAATAAACACGTGTTTACCTTGGGTAATTGCCTGTTTGGCCACTTCAAAGTGCGCTAGAGTGGGGGTGACGATATCTACTACATCGACAGCGTCAATCAATTCTTCTAATCGTGCAAAATGTTTGTAGCCCATTTCTTGACTAAGCAAGACCGCGTTCTCTTGGTTAGGGTCATAAAAACCCACCAAATCATAAAGCGGTGAGGATTCTGCCAATCTGAGGTGAATTTTACCCAAGTGACCCGCACCTAAAACACCAATACGCAACTTCATATAACTATTTTTTTCAAAAATACACATTCCACCTGACCTGGAGAGTCCGTCCTTTTTTTTGTGCTATTTTTGTGGGCCAATGAAAAACCGCATAGACATACAAAACAAAAAAGCCCGGTTCAACTACGAATTACTCGATGGTTTTACTGCGGGCATTGTATTGTCTGGAACAGAAATTAAATCCCTGAGACAGGGAAAAGCCTCAATTGCCGAATCGTTTTGTGAATTCAACGATTCCTCGGAGTTATTTGTGGTCAATATGACCATAGAGGAATACGCCCATGGATCGCACTACAATCACTTACCTAAGGCTAGTAGAAAGCTATTACTCAACAAAAGGGAACTCAAAAAAATACGTCAAGCGGTCAAGATTTCCGGGAATACAGTCGTTCCTACTAGACTATTTATCAATGACCGGGGATTGGCCAAGCTCAACATCAGTTTAGCTAAAGGAAAAAAACTCTACGACAAACGCGAGACGATTAAAGACAGAGACAATAAAAAACAATTGGATCGTGTAAAAAAAGCCTCTATTAGACACTGATGCTCGACACCCACAAACATCAAGGAAAAAGGAGATTACTCGCCCAAACACTGGCTGAAAAAGGAATCGTTGATAAACGCGTATTATCGGCCATGGAGCAAGTGCCCAGGCATTTCTTTTTAGATAGTTCTTTTGAAGAACACGCGTATCAAGACAAGGCGTTCCCCATCGGGTGTGATCAAACTATTTCTCATCCGTATACGGTAGCCTTTCAAACTCAGTTACTGGGACTATCACCTGGCGATAAGGTCTTAGAAATTGGGACGGGCAGTGGGTACCAAACTGCGGTATTGGTTCATATGAAACTTCAGGTGTACAGTATAGAGCGGCAGTCGATACTTTTTAAAAAAGCTCAGCTTATTTTACCAAAAATGAGGTTAGCTCCCAAAAAAATAATTTTCGGGGATGGTTTTCTGGGATATCCAGAAGCAGCTCCTTATCAAGGTATTATTGTTACTGCAGGGGCACCTGATGTGCCTAAAACATTGATGGCACAACTAGCCATTGGCGGGAAGTTGGTGATTCCGGTAGGCGAGGGGACTCAGGAAATGACGGTGCTTACTCGAGTAGACGAAAAGAGTTTTGAGCGAGAAACTCATGGTCAATTCGCGTTTGTTCCTATGTTGGCTCAAAAAAAATGAGTGGCTGGCATTTTTAGGGCAAGCCACTCAAGGTTACTTACATTATTGGTTCCTGATTTCTAAATACTAACTCTTCTTCAAAGGCATCAATCAGAACAATGCTATCTCGTTTGATCGTTCCTTTCAACAGTTCTTTGGATAGGTTGTTGAGGATTTTCTTCTGAATCATTCGCTTGATAGGTCGGGCCCCATACTGTGGATCAAACCCTAGTTCAGCTAATAAATCTATGGCTTCAGGAGTAGCATCAATGGTGATTTCCTGCTCAGACAACATTTTTTGCAGCTGTTTGATTTGTAGTTCAACGATCTCTCTAACATCTTGATGGTTAAGCGGATGGAACAGAACAATGTCGTCAATCCTGTTTAAAAACTCTGGACGTACACTTTGTTTCAACAATGCGAGTACTTTTTCCTGGGCTTGTTGTGCTGCCTTTTCTATGTCTTTTTGTTCGGCAAATGCTTCGCTGATCAGATGCCCTCCCAGGTTGCTGGTCATGATGATGATACAATTTTTAAAGTCGGCTACTCTTCCTTTATTATCGGTTAGTCGACCTTCATCGAGTACTTGTAACAGAATATTGAAGGTGTCGGGGTGTGCTTTTTCGATTTCGTCAAGCAACACCACGGAATATGGTTTTCTGCGTACAGCCTCGGTTAGTTGACCACCCTCTTCATAGCCGACATAGCCCGGAGGCGCCCCAACCAATCGACTAACGGCGTGTTTTTCTTGATACTCACTCATGTCGATGCGGGTCATGGCCGACTCGTCGTCAAAAAGATAATCAGCTAGTGTTTTGGCCAATTCGGTTTTTCCCACACCGGTAGTACCCAAAAACAAGAATGATCCTATGGGCTTCTTTTGATCTTGTAATCCAGCACGTGATCTTCTGATCGCATCAGAAACAGCTTCAATAGCTTCCTCTTGTCCGATGACTCTTTTGTGCAATACCTGCTCTAGACCCAAAAGCTTTTCCATATCGGACTGCATCATTTTGGTTACCGGTATGCCTGTCCATTTGGCAACTACTTCGGCAATATCCTCATAGGTGACGATTTCTTTGATCAACGTTCCTTGATTTTGTTGCGCATCCAATGCTTTTTGAAGCACGTCTAACTGTTCTTGTGCTTCTTTGATTTTTCCGTAGCGTATTTCAGCCACTAATGCATAGTCTCCATTTCGCTCTGCTCGCTCAGCGGAGAGCTTCAATTGCTCTATATGTTCTTTGGTTTTCTGTAGCTGATCAACGGCAGTTTTTTCCGCATCCCATCGGGCCCATAAGGCTTGACGGGTTTCTTTGATGTTGGCCAGTTCGCTGTGTAACGATTTAAGTTTAACCTGGTCATCCTCACGTGTTATGGCGGCTAGTTCTATCTCCAACTGCATCACCTTGCGGTCTAATTGATCCAGTTCTTCAGGCTTAGAATTCATCTCCATCCTCAACTTGGAAGCTGCTTCATCCATTAGGTCAATGGCTTTGTCGGGTAAAAAGCGATCGCTGATGTACCTTTGGGAGAGCAAAACCGCGGCAATGACTGCTTCATCTTTGATGTGTACTTTGTGGTGAGCTTCATATTTTTCTTTGATACCCCTTAATATGGATATGGCGCTCTCTGTGTCTGGTTCATCAACCATCACTTTTTGAAATCTTCGCTCTAACGCTTTGTCCTTTTCAAAGTATTTTTGATACTCATCCAGCGTAGTAGCCCCAATAGCGCGCAATTCACCCCTGGCCAGTGCAGGCTTCAAGATGTTTGCAGCATCCATGGCGCCCTCGCCACCTCCAGCACCTACCAGGGTATGAATTTCATCGATAAACAAGACGATATCTCCGTCGGCACCAATCACTTCTTTGACGACTGATTTTAATCGCTCTTCAAATTCACCTTTGTATTTAGCTCCCGCGATAAGCGCACCCATATCTAAGGAATAAATGACTTTATCTTTTAGATTTTCAGGCACATCTCCAGTCACAATTCGGTGGGCTAAACCTTCAGCGATGGCCGTTTTACCCACCCCTGGAGATCCGATAAGCATCGGGTTGTTTTTTGTTCGTCTGGACAAAATTTGAAGTACTCGACGTATTTCTTCATCCCGGCCAATCACAGGGTCTAACAATCCTTTATCTGCTGCCTCATTGAGGTTTTTAGCATATTTTTCCAGTGATTGGTAATGTGATTCAGCATCCTTGGATTTAACAGGCTCACCCTTGCGCAATTCTTTGATCGCTTTGGTGAGGTCTTTCTCGTTAACCCCTTGATCTTTCAATATACTTGCAGCTTTGTGACTACCGTCCAACAGCGCGAGCAAAAGATGTTCTACCGTGGTGAATTCATCCCCTAGTTTTTTGGCCGAAGCAGTTCCTTTTTGCAACACATCAACAGCAGTTCGGCTCCATTGAAGGTTTCCTCCAGTGACTTTAGGAAGGCTAGTTAAGGCTAGATCGGTCTGGGTTTTTAGTTGATCTACGTTTGCTCCTACTTTTTTGAGCAGGTAGATGACGGCATGTTCTTCACCCTCAATCAATGAGGACAGAACATGTACTGGTTCCACACTAGCATGTTCGAATTTTTGTGCGATCATTTGTGCAGATTCTATGATCTCTTGTGCTTTTATGGTGTATTGATTCAATTGCATAGCTCGTAGATGTTTATGTATATTTGCCCTTCTTAGAGCAAGATTAGGGCCACGGTTATGTATCGGACATTTTGTCTGTATAAGCTATTGGATATAAGACATTTAGGCATTAATTTTTTTTAATTCGTTTACAATGAGTTTGTTAAAAAAATGGTTTTCAACCGACAAAAAGTCAGCTCAACTTCCATCACCAACCAGCGATGTTCCAGAAACCTTTTGGATTCCATTGACTTCTATGGACCAGATGGATACATGGAACGAGGAACAAGAGAACCCTATCTATGTATTTAAACATTCCACAAGTTGTGGAGTGTCGAGAATGGTACTCAAGGATATTACCCAACGATTAACTTCCCAGCGCGGTCCAGGAACTTATTTTTTGTTGCATTTAATTGAAAACAGAGCCATTTCCAATGAAATTGCTGCTCGTTTTGGTGTCGTACATCAATCTCCTCAATTCTTGAAAATAGAGCAGGGTAGGTGTTCGCTGCACGAGGCTCACTACAGTATTTTAGACCATTCGTGGTCATCATAGTTGTTGATTGTCGTTTGATAACTCAATGGATATTTGATTCCTCCTATGGACGTTTTATCAGTCCAAGTACTTAATTTTACCTCCATAAAATAATCCCATGGAAAGAGACCACATCATTTTTGACCTGATTCAAGACGAAGAACACAGACAACGCGAGGGCATAGAGCTTATCGCTTCAGAAAATTTTACCTCTCCAGAAGTGATGGAGGCCGCAGGTTCCGTGTTGACCAACAAATATGCTGAAGGTTACCCAGGGAAAAGATACTACGGAGGTTGTCAAGTAGTCGATCAAGTAGAGCAAATTGCCATTGATCGCGCCAAAGCTCTTTTTGGTGCCGCTTATGCCAACGTTCAACCTCACTCTGGTTCTCAAGCCAATGCCTCCGTATACCACGCATGTCTATCACCGGGCGATACTATTTTAGGTTTTGATCTTTCACATGGCGGGCATTTAACCCATGGATCTCCAGTTAATTTTTCCGGGAGATTATACCGACCTGTATTTTATGGTGTAGAACAAGAGACGGGTCGTTTGAACTACGACAAGATTGAGGAAATTGCCCTAGCTGAAAAACCAAAAATGATTATCGCGGGCGCCTCTGCTTATTCAAGGGATATGGATTTTGCTCGATTTAGAGCTATTGCCGATCGGGTAGGTGCTTT
>JBEAQS010000003.1:0-5203 GCA_041163765.1 Bacteroidota bacterium
ATGATGAAGTTTTTCTCAATCACTGCAGCACCATCGTGCAACGGGCTGTTTTTATAAAAAATACTTTCCAAGATAGGCTGACTCACTTCAATATTCATCTTATCTCCCGTCTGGGTGACAAAATCCAACGCGTTATCTCTCTCGATGACAATCAACGCACCAGTTTTTGTTTGAGACATTTTTTCCAAAGCATCAACCACGGCGCCAATATTGGTTTGTTGGTTTTGAGCATCTGATTTAAGGAAATTGAAAGGTTTGAGAAATCCGCTTCGTTTTCCCAGGTTGGTAGACCCAATCAACAAAAGGAACTTTCTTATTTCTTGTTGGAAAACAATCACTAATGCGATTAAACCAATATTCATAAAACCGCCAATGATACTGCTCATCATGCGGATTTCTAAAATCTGAGTTGTTTTCCACAATCCCCAAATAACCACGATACCCAGAAAAATTTTAATCGCAACAGTTCCGCGAATCAACCGATAAACATAAAATAACAGCAAGGCGACCAATAGAATGTCTAGAGCGTCCGTCCATTGAAAGTTGATGAAATCTTGGGTGTTCACAAGCGGTCTTTTGGTAAAAATAAACAATATATATGAGGCAACAAGCTCGTGTATGTCTAGCTTACCTGGAGGTGCTGGTGAAGTGCGATGCATTCCATGGCTGGTTTGACATCGTGAACCCTCAATATGTGGGCACCTTTTTGCAGGGCAAACATGTGCAGTGCGGTGGTGCCATTGAGCGCTCCAGCGGCGTCGGTATTGAGCGTTTTGTAGATCATCGATTTGCGACTTATCCCCACCAGGATAGCTCTGTTCAAAACCTCGAAGCGATGCAGTTCGCGCATCAATGCAAAATTTTGCTCGACTGTTTTGGCAAATCCAAACCCAGGATCTACAAGTATATCCATGACTCCGCACGCTCTAGCTTGGTTGCAGCGCTCTGAAAAGAACAACAAAATATCTTCTACCAAGTGATCGTATTGGGTCAGTGATTGCATGTTCTGTGGATTTCCTCTGCTGTGCATCATCACTAAGGGTACCTGGCCGGCAGCTACTACCTGAAACAAGTCGGGATCACTCCCTGCGGTAACATCGTTGATCATGTCAGCGCCCAGGTCAATAGCTGTTTTGGCTACGGAGGCTCTGAATGTGTCGATCGAAATTAACGCTTCAGGACGTTCTTTGCGCAGGGCCTCAAGGGTGGGCAACAGTCGATCCATTTCCTCTTGTTCAGAGACAAATTCAGCCCCTGGTCGGGTGCTAACCGCCCCTAAATCCAACCACATAGCTCCTTGGTCAAGATGGTTTACGGCCTGTTGAATCGCCTCTTCCACACCTTGTTTTCTGCTTGGGTCGTAAAACGAGTCAGGGGTTAGATTAACAATGCCCATCACTGCGGGTTTATCCAGCACGACAAGTTGTCCACGGCAATTTAATGTCTTGGTATATGTTGGGTTGATGACTTGTTTCATGGTCTAGGGTAGGGCGTTTGCCCGCTTGGATAATTTGTGCGAAATTTACGCCAAATTCTGCAAAGCACATGAGCCAAACCCTTGACCAGTACAACCACGTGATTCAAACATGTCGCGATCTTTTTGAAAAAAAGTTAGTGGATTACGGAGCGGCTTGGCGCATTTTGCGACTGCCTTCGCTGACAGATCAGATTTACATCAAAGCTCAACGGATCAGAAGTATTCAACAGAAGGTTCAAAAAATCCAAGAAGATGCGGCTTCCGAATTTATAGGGATTATCAATTACAGCGTCATGGCCTTGATTCAACTCCGTGAAGGAGTGGTGGACACTCCGGATATCGATGCCCAACAGGCATTGGCTTGGTATGATGAAATGACCCAACAAACCCGTGATTTGATGCTCGACAAAAACCACGATTACGGAGAAGCTTGGCGGGAGATGCGGGTGGGATCCCTTACGGATTTGATTCTACAAAAGTTACTTCGCGTGAAACAGATCGAGGAAAATCAGGGGAAGACATTGGTTTCTGAAGGGATTGATGCCAATTATCAAGACATGGTCAACTATGCGGTATTTGCCTTGATTCATTTAACGCAAACACCAGAGAAACCGTGAACTACCTACTCTTGTTTTCGCGTTGGGTAGTGGGTTTGCTCTTCATTTTTAGCGGATGGGTGAAACTCAATGACCCTGTCGGTTTCAGTTTTAAATTAGAGGAGTATTTCAGTCCTTCTGTCCTAGACATCCCGTTTTTGGTACCCAGTGCCTTGGCACTTGCGCTGGTATTGGTGGTGGTTGAAGTGTTGTTGGGTGTTGCCCTTTTGATTGGATTTGCCCCCAAGTGGACGTTATACAGCTTAACGGGCATGATCGTGTTTTTTACGTTCCTGACGTTTTATTCCGCCTATTTCAACAAAGTAACTGATTGTGGGTGTTTTGGTGATGCATTGCCATTAACCCCATGGCAATCGTTTTACAAGGATGTAGTGCTTTGTGTATTGATCGGTTTTTTGTGGTTAGGCCAATCAAAATTAGGTGCCTTTAGCACCAACAGCATTAGAATAACCCTGATGCTGTTGAGTTTGTCCGGTGCTCTGTATTACGGTTACCATGTGCTCAATCACCTGCCCTTAGTCGATTTTAGGGCGTATAAAATTGGGACGCATGTGCCTAGTGCTATGGAAATTCCTGAGGATGCACCTCAAGCGATCTATGCGTATGAGTGGTTTTTTACCCACGAAGGCAAAACATTTTCGGTGACTACAGACAAAGCTTACCCCCAAGTGGAAGGAACTTTTGTGCGCGTTGAAACGCGTATGGTTCAGCCGGGATATGAGCCGCCGATACATGATTTTTCGATGGAAAAAGATGGGCTGGATTACACCCAAGAATTGCTTAGTCAAGAACGGTTGTTGTTGGTGGTGGTCTATGATTTGCGTAAGACCGATTGGTCTTATAAAGATGCTTTAATCGAGAAAGTGAAGGAAGCCCAAGATTTGGGCTATAAAGTAGTGGGATTATCGGCTTCAGATGCTTCACTTTGGGAGGTCCATCAACCTGAAGAGGGTTGGCCTTTCCCGCTGTATTTTTCAGACCAAACCACCCTCAAAACGATTATACGTGCCAATCCTGGATTGGTGGTCCTTCATCGAGGTACGATTGTCGATAAAAAGCACATTAACGATATTAATTATTTAGCTCTATAAATCAAATCATGAGAAAGAACATTGTCGCCGGAAACTGGAAAATGAATTTAAATGCCGAACAAACAAAGGCGTTAATCGGTGAGTTAACCTCGGTTCAGCTCCCTGAAAACACCCGAGTGTTGGTTGCCCCTCCCTTTGTGAATTTATCAGCTGCCTTGGAGGCTGCTGCCCATAGCTCCATAGAAGTGATGGCTCAAAATATGCACCAAGCGGAAAGCGGTGCTTATACCGGAGAAGTTGCTGCCTCGATGTTGACCCACCTAGGGGTAAAAACGGTTGTTTTGGGACATTCGGAACGCAGAAGTTATTTCGGGGAAACCGATGCTTTGTTGGCTCAGAAAGTACAAACGGCCTTAAACCACCAGATGGAAGTAGTTTTTTGTTTTGGCGAGGAATTGGCTGAAAGAGAGAACAATACCCATTTTGATGTGGTAGCTAGTCAATTGAGAAACGCGCTTTTTGCTCTCCCTGCAGCTGCTTGGAGTTCATTGGTGTTGGCCTACGAGCCGGTCTGGGCCATTGGCACAGGCTTGACGGCTTCCAGCGAACAAGCACAAGAGATGCACGCCTTTATTCGCCAAACCATAGCAGAGGCTTATTCGACCTCATTGGCCCAAGAAGTGTCTATTCTCTACGGAGGAAGCGTCAAGGCCAATAATGCCGCCGAACTTTTTGGTCAACCCGATGTGGACGGAGGTCTCATCGGGGGCGCATCTTTGGTGGCTGCTGATTTTAAAGGTATTATCGACGGATTGCGCTAAGATGGAGATTTACTACATCGAGGCCACCTGTACGGTCACCCCGACAGAACCGTTCTCTGACCTATTGATGGCGGAATTAGGCGCCTTAGGGTTTGAGAGTTTTGAACAGACTCCTACAGGGATCAAGGCTTATATTTTGGCATCTGCTTTTGATGATTCTTTGTTTGACGGTTTGGAAACTGCAGAGATGCCCGGTGTTTCCCTGTCCTTTTCCACCCAAAGAATGGCCCAAGAAAACTGGAACCAAACCTGGGAGGAAAATTTTGAACCCATTGTGGTGGGCAGCGATTGCGCTGTTCGTGCACCATTTCACGCGCCGATTAACGTCACTCATGATTTGGTGATTATGCCCAAGATGAGTTTCGGTACGGGACACCACGAAACCACGTTTATGATGCTGTCTTTGATGCTGGAGGATGATTTCTCCGGCCAATCCGTCCTGGACATGGGTAGCGGCACAGCCGTTTTGGCTATTTTGGCCGAACGATTAGGCGCTGACTCAGTAACCGCTATAGACATCGATCCGTGGTGCTTTGAAAACGCCCAAGAGAATGTGGCGCTTAACGACTGCACCCGTGTAGAAGTCCAACAAGGCGACGCCTCAGTTTTGGGAACTCAGACCTATCAGTGCATCATCGCTAACATCAACCGCAACATATTGTTGGCGGATATACCAACCTATACAGCTCAGCTAGAAGCTGAAGGTCGTTTGTATTTAAGTGGCTTTTATCAGGAGGATTTACCGATGATCGATCAGGCTTGTCAAGATCAAGGCTTGGTCGTTTCACGTACCATGACCAAAAATAATTGGGTGGCGGGTATTTGGGTTAAACCATAAACGCAAGAAAAAATGCCGCTGTTAAGCGGCATTTTTTTTTAGTGTGGTAGCTTTTTGGCGACCAGCCCGTAGACAAATGTGCCCAATACGGCTGAAGCGATCACTACAGCAATACTCCAGATTCCTGTGCCTATTAAGGTGTACATCGGGCCTGGGCAAGCTCCGACTAGCCCCCATCCAAGTCCAAATAGCGTTCCGCCCAATAAGGAGCTTTTGTACACGGGTGCTTTATCTGCAAATACAATGGGTTTTCCTTCGATATCTTTGATATTGTATTTCTTGATCAGCCAAATGCCCAAGGCTCCGACGGCAATGGCGGAACCGATAATTCCGTACATGTGGAAGGATTTAAACAGAAACATTTCGTGGATTCTGTACCAAGAAACCACTTCTGATTTGACCGCAATAATCCCAAAGAG
>JBEAQS010000004.1:0-23754 GCA_041163765.1 Bacteroidota bacterium
TCCACTACCTGAGGGGGTAGCCACGGCAATAATGGTGGGTTTGTGTGACATGGAACAAAAATAGGAAAAACTACCTCGGAAAAGCCAGGGGTTATTTGGGGTACTCCAAATAATTGGGTACTTTGAGAAAAAATTTATCCGATGAAAAGAGAAGACCGATCGTTACTCGTGGTAACCCATTTATGCCAACTCCTCGATTTTGTCTCGGGATTTGGCGGTTTGATTGTACCCCTAGTGCTTTGGTTGACCCAAAAAGATAAGGTTTGGGACATGGAAGAACACGGAAAGAAAATCGTCAACTTTCAATTGAGCATGATGCTTTATGCATTGATCAGCCTGCCGTTAATATTTTTGGGTATCGGTATCTTGGCTTTGATCGCCATCGGATTGGTCGGTTTAGCATTTCCGATCATAAACGCTGTAAAAACAAGTAACGGGGAGCCTATTGACTACCCGTTTTCGATCAAGTTTTTTACATAGAACTAGCTGTTTAGCATGACAGGCATCACCAGCATGGTGACCTGTTCTCCTTCATCCAGTCCGTCAACGGGCGTTAATATTCCTGCTCTGTTGGGCATACTCATTTCCAAACGCACTTCGTCGCAGGATAGGTTGTTGAGCATTTCAATTAAAAAGCGAGCGTTAAATCCAATTTGCATGTCATCTCCTTGATACACGCACTTTAATTGTTCTTCCGCCTTATTGCTGTAGTCGATATCTTCGGCAGAGATCTGCAAGGAGGCGCCAGCTATTTTTAAGCGTAGTTGGTGGGTTGTTTTGTTGGAAAAAATCGAAATCCTTTTCACTGAACTCAACAAAGCAGTTCTAGAAATCACCAACATATTGGGGTTTTCTTTGGGTATTACCGCTTCGTAGTTTGGGTATTTGCCATCGATCAAACGGCACACCAAAGAAGTCTGGTCAAAACTAAAGCGCGCATTTGACTCATTGTATTCAATCGTCACTGGGGTAGTGGACCCCATTAAGATACCTTTCAACAAGTTCAGAGGTTTTTTAGGCATGATGAATTCAGCACTACCTTGACTTGTTGCGTCATTTCTTTGGTACTTCACCAATTTATGGGCATCTGTAGCCACACAGGTCAGTCCCTCCGAAGAGAGTTGAAAAAAGACGCCGCTCATCACAGGGCGCAAATCATCATTTCCCGCTGCAAAAATTGTTTTGCTGATAGCGGTAGCCAAGGCATCCCCATCCATGTGGGTTTTACTTGGATTGCTTAATTGGATCGTGTTGGGAAATTCATCTCCAGCGGCATAAGCTAGCGCGTATTTACCGTTATTGGCACTGATTTCTACCGTGTTGTTAGGTTGAACTACAAAAGTCAACGGTTGTTCGGCAAAAGTTTTTAGTGTTTCAAGCAAAAGCCGTGCGGGAACAGCTATGCGACCTGTATCATTGGTTTCCACACTTAGGGTAGTAACCATGGTGGTTTCTAGATCTGAGGCGGAGACCACCAACTCATTGGGCGATAAAGCAAACAAGAAGTGATCCAAAATGGGCAGTGTGTTTGCGTTGTTAATGACACCCCCTAGAATTTGGAGTTGCTTGAGCAAAGAGGCACTCGAAACAATGAATTTCATAAATTATGTCTTTTTAGGTCGAAAACAAAGATATTTAAACCCTTCCACCCACTAAAACAAACTTATCAACACCGCATTGGTTGATAAGTGTTTTGGTCGCTAGTTGAAGAATTGAATGGTGATTTGATCGCGGTATTGAAGACCCAACAAAGAAGACGCCCCACCGTTTTGAGCACTTCCTTGGGCAATAGCGATTTCTAAGCATTGAGCGGTATTAAACAGACATACCAAATGTCCCCCTGTGCGCAGATTTGATTCTTGTGTGCCGATGTCTTCGTATCCTTGACTGATTCGTGAAGTTCTGGCGCTTCGAGCAGCTATTTCGAAGGATCTATTTTTTCTACAGGCCTCAAAAAATGATTTATTGATGTTGGTGATGGCATTTCCGTAATTGTCGATATACAACACGTGGCCAAAAAGGGTGTTACCATCATCGCTGATACGCGCCTTAAATTCAGCCCGTTCCTTTAATCCCGTAAATGGTTTGCCGATTAATTCAGGTGTTCCACCACGTGCTAGGTGTGTCGCCACAGGGGCAAATACATACAAGGTCGGAAAAGTATTGCGCTCCATCTGGGGCATATTGATTTCAAATACCTGCTCAGGGGCAATTTCCTGGGTGATCAGCGCGATGACGCCGTTATTGGCGGTGATAAAATAATGACCGTCAACCAACACCAAAATATGTCGGTTATCCTCTGACCATTGCGTGTCTACACCGACCATATGAATGGTTCCTTTAGGGAAGTGATGGTAGGCATTTTTAAGCACGTAGGCGCACTCAGCAATGTGGTATGGCTGGATATGGTGTGAGATATCAACAATCTGTATTCCCTCCACAGCGGCCATCATAGCACCCTTCAGGGCACCTATATAGTGGTCTTTGATTCCGAAATCAGTCGTTAAGGTGACTAAAGGCATTGATTTTGTTGATATTATTCTAAACCAAAAGAAGGTATTTTGGTTAAGTTTGTGCAACAAATTTAGCTATTTTTAATCACCAACCTTAGGGGCGTACAACGATTTAATTCTACCTTATTTGAACGAGCTCAGCATTGAATTGACCGACATCAACCCAAGAGAATTTTTTGGGCAACACCAAGAGACCATCACCCTGATCAAAGCGCATTTTGTCAAGTTGAAAATTGTCGCTAGAGGAAATGTGATTAAAGCCTACGGGGATGAAGCGCAACTCAATGATTTTCAAGAGAAAATCGAACAGCTCACCTCGCATTACGCCAGATATAATCAGATGAACGAACAAATTATCTCTATGGTGTTGGCTGGTGACCACCAAACAGCCCCAAGAGAATTTGCCGCCATGGATCAGGTGATTGTTCATGGGATCAACGGAAAGGTCATTACCGCTAAATCGGTCAATCAACGAAAAATTGTGAGCAGCGCTGAGCTGAATGACTTGGTATTTGCCATCGGTCCTGCCGGTACAGGTAAAACCTATACCAGTGTAGCACTGGCTGTTCGAGCGCTAAAAGACAAACAGGTCAAACGCATTATTTTGACTCGACCTGCTGTGGAAGCGGGTGAAAACTTAGGTTTTTTACCGGGTGACCTCAAAGAGAAATTAGATCCGTATATGCAACCCTTATACGATGCGCTTAGAGATATGATCCCACCGGAAAAACTCCAATTGTTTTTGGAGACTGGAGTGATTCAAATTGCTCCATTGGCCTTTATGCGCGGCCGAACGTTGGACAATGCCTTTGTGATCTTGGATGAAGCGCAAAACACTACCCATGCGCAAATGAAGATGTTTTTGACCCGTATGGGAAAAAACGCCAAGTTTATTGTCACCGGCGACCCGGGTCAAATCGATTTACCCAGAAGAGTTACCTCTGGGCTTAAGGAAGCTCTTCTGATTCTAAAAGATGTGCCAGGTATAGGCATGGTCCATTTAGATGATAGAGACGTGATCCGTCACAAACTCGTGAAAGCAGTGATAGAAGCCTACAAACATATTGAACACCAAAATTAATCCATGACGCCAACACTTACCCATACCCATTTTGAATTTCCAGGACAAGTAGATGTTTACCGCGGAAAAGTCCGAGAAGTTTACACATTGCAAAACGACCTCTTGGTGATGGTCGCCACGGATCGTTTATCCGCTTTTGATGTGGTTATGCCCAAAGGAATACCCTTCAAAGGGCAAATCCTCAATCAAATAGCCACCAAAATGTTGGCAGCAACGGCGGATATTGTGCCCAACTGGTTGATAGCCGCTCCAGATCCAAACGTGGCCATAGGTCATGCGTGTACACCGCTCAAAGTAGAAATGGTGATCAGGGGGTATTTGTCCGGCCATGCCGCTAGAACCTATGCTTCAGGTGAACGACAGCTTTGCGGGGTAACCATGCCCGAGGGAATGAAAGAAAACGACCGTTTTCCAGAACCGATTATCACCCCGGCAACCAAAGCAGAAATGGGACTACACGACGAAGATATCTCCGAGTCTGAACTGATCAGACGAGGTATCGTGTCTCAAGAGGATTACGCCTTACTGGAGCAGTACACCCGTGCGTTGTTCCAAAGAGGTACTGAGCTCGCAGCGGCCAGAGGACTTATTTTGGTGGATACCAAATACGAATTTGGCAAAACCAAGGACGGTAAAATTGTGTTGATCGATGAAATCCACACACCAGATTCCTCTAGATATTTTTATGCAGATACCTACGCAGAACTACAAGAGCAAGGCCTTCCGCAAAAACAACTCTCCAAGGAGTTTGTGCGTCAATGGTTAATTTCCCATGGTTTTCAAGGACTTGAAGGGCAAATACTTCCTGAAATGACCGATGAATACATCGAAACAATCTCCCAAAGATATATCGAGCTATACGAGCAGATTACCGGAGAATCGTTTGTAAAGGCTGAATTGAGCGATATCATCGCACGTATTGAAGCCAATGTTTGTCAGTTTTTAGCTCAGTAACTACTGCGTTTAATTAAGCTATCTGTAGAGCAAACGTTTATCTTTCTCTTTGATGTGGTGGGAGATTTTTAAGAACAATAAAGCGGTAATGTAGGCGTCTCCCAAAGCAGTGTGTCTGTCTTTTACCGGGATATCGTATTTTTCGGCTAGTTCGTCTAGGCTATAGATTTTATCTCTGTCCACAAGGGGGCTGTGGATCAGTGATTTTCTGTGTAGGTAGCCCGTGTCAAATACCTTATTTTTAAGTGGCGACAAGCCATGTCTTTTTAGCGCTTGATTGATCATGCGCACATCAAACCCTGCATGGTGGGCTACGATATAGTGGTTGGCCAGGTAGTCGATTATTTTTTCCAGAGCTTCCAGCTCGTTGAGTTGATTTTTTGTCTCACTCTGTAATATCCCGTGTATTGGAGCAGATTGGGCATCGTAATGGTCTTGAGCGATGTAAAATTCGATACAATCAGCCAGAATGATGCTGTTGTTGCGCACCTTAATGGCGCCAAAACTGATGATTCTATCTTTTTTGGGATGAAAACCAGTAGTTTCTGTATCCAGTACGACAAATGTTTTTTCTTCCAATGATTTAGGTGGTGGGCTATCCATCAGCGTCAAATAACGCTGCCAAAATTCAGGGAGTTGTTTGGATTTTTTCCACCACATTACATCATCGCTGTCAAGTTAAACCTCAATTTAAGCAGTTCTTGAATGTGTTTTACTGCCTGGAACGTAGCTTTTAATTTAATTTTTTCCTCTTTCGTGAGCAGAGATAGTTCAATATACCTCCCTGAATTATTTTGGGCCAATCCCTGTTTGGTTCTGAACTTAATGAGGTCTTTGGTGGCCGTGGCACAATCCATATACAGCTCTTCGTTTTGCGGTTCCAATTGCGCTAATTTTTCGTAGCGTCTTTGCGTATTGTTGACATCTTTTACTCCATGGGAGAGGATCAGTACCCGAGCGGCATCGATTAACGGCATAAGCGCTCGCCTCTTCAAATCAAATCTATCCTTGTTTGTCCCGTCTTGTTCTACGATAAAACTTCTGAAAAACCCAGTAGGGGGAGGGCTTTGTAACGCACCCAAAGCGAAATGCGCTAGAAAAACTGGGTGTATATTGATCTGTTCAAAGACTTCATCGGAAAGCGATTCAACCAGAGATTTACTGCCATAAGTGAAATTGTAATCAAAAAATATCGAGGAGAGCAATACCTCTTCTCTTCCAGGATTTTGAATCCAATGCTGTATGTTTTGTTTCCATTCGCTGGCCGATAGACACCACTTAGGATTGGAAGCCATCATCTCCGCGGGACAGTATTCATACCCGATGGTTTTTAAGTTTTTAGTCACCGACGTACCTAAAGACAAAAAGTATTCTTTTACCTCATCCTCCCGTCCATCAGGTGGATCTTGATAGAGCAGTGCATTATCTTGATCTGTTTGCAGCAGTTGCTCAGATCGCCCTTGACTACCTAAAGATAACCAGGCAAATGCGACGGGTGGTTCAGGGCGCTTTTTGAGTTGTAATTGAATAATTTGCTTAATACATGCATCGTTTAACTCCGTAATTAAGTTGGCAATGATGTTTGTCGGAATTTTACGGTCTAAATAACGCTGGATTAAATGAGTGATTTGTACCCTTATTTTTTTTAGGGTGGACGTGTTTTCTGCCCTCATAATCGCCTTGATCAACAAGGTGGGGTTTTGACCGATCGCCATCAATACATCATCTTTAGAGATCACTCCCAAGGCTTTGCTTTGGGATGTGCCATCTACCGTGACGCAAAGATGGCTGATCCGGTGCCTGACCAACATCATCTGGGCATGAGTCACGGTCACATTTTCCAGACACGTATACACTGGGCTCACCATGATTTCAGCTGCCGTAGCTTCTAAGGATACTTCAGCCGTGCATATCTTGTTGCGCAAATCTTTATCAGTAATAATTCCAACAGGCCTTACTTTATCGTGAACTACTATAGAGCCTACTCGGTGGTCCCTCATTTTTTTGGCCAAAGCCACAATAGGTGTATCCGGGCTGCATTTCACCAGTTTTCCCCGATGAGCAATGGGTTGTAAGTCCAACGGATGGGGTTCCTCGATACTGTTTCCTGATTGTATGGTGTATTCTGCAGCGTACAACTGACCGCGATCACTTTCGGAAAAAGGGTTTCTCGTATTGGTTTGAAAACTTGCCCAAATAAAGTCGGCCACTGGGGGATTGTTGTGCACCATGGGCATAAAAAGTTCAATCGGGATAGCGTAGACAATGGACTCCTCATAGGCCCTAGCTTGTAATTGATACACCGGTCCCAAAACAAGCGGTCTCAAGCCGAATAAATCCCCTTCGTCACATAAATCGATGAGTTCTGTCGGGTCTTTCTGCTCAATAGCCACAGCACCTTTATACACCACATAAAACACGGAGTGCGTCGCGTCTCCTTGATGGAAGACCAATTGCTCTTTTTCTAGATATTTTACGGTAACTCCTTGGGTTAAACTGATTAAATCAGCGCGTTTTAACCGATCAAAGGGTGGGTAGCGCATTAAAAAATCAGCTACGCGTTCATGCAGGGAGTTTTTCACTGTTGACTTATTTTTCGGTAGGCTAAGATACGAAAAAAGCCCCCCAACCTGAGTTGAAGGGCTTTGTAGCGAGAGGGGGGCACGATCCCCCGACCTCCGGGTTATGAATCCGACGCTCTAACCAACTGAGCTACCTCGCCAAAATTTCAGGGTGCAAATATAAAGTTAAATTTCAACAGCCCCAAAGATACCTGGCAAATTATTGTATAGCATTTGTTTTTTAATCGTTGATTAATCTATATCTTGCCCAAACTTTACCAGAATACGCATGAATTCATCGATTAAATTTGAGCTTGAATTTGTTATTCACGCTTCCCCACAAATGCTGTATCAATATATTTCAACCGCTTCCGGACTCTCCGAGTGGTTTGCCGATGACGTACACTCTCGTGGACCAAAGTATTCGTTTTTTTGGAATGGATCGGAGGAAGTCGCTAAGTTAATCAAGCACAAAAACGAGTTTTTTGTGCGCTTTAAGTGGGAAGCCTCTGAAGGGGATGATTCTTATTTTGAAATGAAGATTCTCGAGGACGAGATTACTTCCGATGTTTCTTTAGTGATCACGGACTTTACTGAACCGGATGAAATCGAAGAATCAAAAATGCTTTGGGAAAATCAAATTTCCTCGCTCAAACAAATATTAGGTTCCGTATAAATGAACGAAAAAATTGTATTAAGTACCACTGAGTCAATCAGATGGGAAAATAAACGTCATTTATTTTTTGAGGATCACTACCGCAGCTTACTGGCCAAAATGCGCATGAAACGCATACCCATTGGTATGCAGTTCACCCCAGAGTGGTTGTTGGCTCAAATCACCGATAGGATCGGCCAAATAGGAACCACGGATAGTTCCGTAGTGGATGTGCAGGTCCAGTGGACTGGAAGGGGAGATGTTGCGGTGCAAATTTTCTCGGAGGCTCCCCGTTTCTTTGAACAAACCGTGATTGACTTATACAGGGATTACTACATAACTCCTGGATTAGCTCAATTCCCGTTGACTGACTTTACGGCGATCAACTACCTAGCCAACGTTTATGGCTTCGAGAATGAATACGATGTGTGTTTGTTGATGAATACCCAAAAAGAATTGGTGCAGACTCACTTGGGTTCATTTTTCTGTGTGATGGATCAAGAAATAGTGACCCCGGAGCTGAATAGTGGACTCTTAGTCAATGTATGGCGCACGCATGCGATCAAAACATTTAAAGAGGCAGGACTTCGTGTAGTGGAGAAATCTATGAGTTTGTTTGACCTGCAGAAAGCAGATGGCGTATTTATTTTAGGACCTGAAACAGGTTTTTTAGCCGTTGACCAGTTTAGGAAAACCGTTTTTGAACGATCGTCTTGTCAACCTGTCTGGGACATTTGGAACAAATTAATCCAGCAATAATTAATTAAACGTAGGATCCTCAGGCGCATGGGTCCAGAGCAAGTATTGCCCCCCCAGAAGCGTCATCTTTTCTTGCCACATATTATCTACGGGATGGTCTAACAATGCCTGTTTGTGGTCATTTTCTACCAAGACCCAAGATTTGTGTTCTAGTTCCTGCTCTAGTTGTTTTCGTTCCCATCCCGAATACCCTAAAAAGAATCTAATGTCTTCGTGTTTGAGTACACCTTGGTTTATGTGTTCAATAATTTGGGTGAAGTTACCTCCCCAATAAACACCATCGCTTATTTCTAGGCTATTTTCTACTAAGTGAGGTACTCTGTGGATAAAATACAAAGCGTCTTGTTCCACAGGTCCACCATTGAATATAGGAAACGGTTGATCAATTTCGTTAACTAACTCATTGAGTCGATAATTAAGTGGTTTGTTGAGGATAAAGCCCACACTTCCTTTTTGATTGTATGAGGCCAAAAGCACTACCGACCTGGAGAAGGAGGTGTCACCGGTCAATGCGGGTTCCGCAACGAGTAAATGACCTTTTTGTGGTGCTTCTTGAATCATAAGTAGGTTATCTCCCATCAATATAATTAATTTTACGGGTATGGCAAAAAAAAAAGCACCCGAATGGGTGCTTTTAAAAACATCTGTTTGTAATTAATTCACAGCGCTGCCTAATTCAGCACCAGCTTTGAATTTAACTACTTTTTTAGCAGCAATTTTGATGGTTTGGTTGGTTCTAGGGTTTCTTCCTTCTCTAGCACCTCTTTCAGATACTGACCAAGATCCGAAGCCTACCAAAGAAACTCTTCCTCCTTTTTTAAGGGTTCCTTCAACATTACCCAAGAAAGATTCAAGGGCTTTTTTAGCTGCAGCTTTGGTGATGCCAGCGTCTGCTGCCATAGCATCAATCAATTCAGTTTTGTTCATAACGTTAAAATTAAGGGTTATTAAGTAATAATGACTTGAACAAATTTATACGGATTCGTCTTGAATGCAAGTAAATACAACAAAAAGTGATTGTTTTGTTGATAACTTGAAGGCTTTGTTCATAACCGCAGCTGTTTTTCATTTTTGAGCGCCAGTAAGGGCTAGCGAAGGTAAGCGTCAGATGAAGGTGAAAATCCATTCAGTAAAGCAGCAGTTGCCATTGGTTTTTTTCCAGGCAACTGAATTTCATCTATAAAAAACCAGCCATCATTCAAGGCGACCTTCATCGTTTTCTTGTCAACGACCACTGTTCCAGGTACTAGATTACTGGGCGATGAGTCATAGGTGCCTGCATATATTTTGGCCGTAATCACTTGATCGTTTTGAACCAGCTCCGTCCAAGCTATCGGATAGGGATTTAATGCCCTTACCCAAGCGTCAATTTGTTCTCCGGGCCATTGCCAATCCAGTCGAGTATTCTCCTTATTTAGTTTTGGCGCTTCGGTACTTGCGTTATCTGGTTGTTGTTTGGGGAAGATTAGCCCTTGGCTGTATTGGTCAATAGTTTGAGCGACCAAATTTTTCCCTGCCTCAAGCAATAAGTCGTGAAGCAGACCGCCTGTACAATTTTGAGGTATATCTACCTTGATTTGTTCGAGTATTGCACCCGTATCGATCTGTTGATCGATCAAAAATGTAGTGACACCAGTCTGCTTTTCGCGATTCATGAGCGCCCATTGAATGGGTGCAGCACCCCTGTATTGGGGAAGTAAAGAAGCATGTAGGTTAAACGTGCCCAGTCTAGGTATCGACCAAACAACCTCAGGCAACATCCTAAAAGCAACGACTACAAAAAAATCTGCTCCTAAGGATTTTAGCTCCGATACAAACTGTTCATCTTTGAGGTTGACAGGTTGCAACACGGGAATATTCAAGGCCAGTGCTTTTTTCTTCACTGCGCTTTGGTTTAGCTGTTTTCCTCGACCAGCAGGTTTGTCAGCCGCGGTAACTACTCGAACAATATCCATCCCTTTGTGGTAAAGATCTTCTAGTATTTCAGCAGCAAACTCAGGGGTACCCAGGAACACAATTCGCTGTTTATTTTTTAATGCTGTAGTCATGATCTCGATTAATTTCTATAAGTTCTTCTTGTAACAGTTCAGTAATCGCGCCCAATATCCATGCCTCTGGAGCTTCAATGTTATCTGCTAAAGTTCGGGAGTTTAACGGCTTTATCTGTAAATGTCGGAGGATAGTTGTCCGCAATTCAAGCGATTGATCCTGATTTGGCAGCGGAACAGCGCGACAAAGATCGCACATACCGCAGACTACCTTGGATTGTTCGCCGAAATAGGATAGAATGTAGTTCATTCTACACCCTTGGGTCAATTTCAGGTAGTCAAAGATTTGGTTTTGCTTTTTTTGCTTGCTTTCCATCAAGGGTTTTAACGAGGGTAAAAATGCTTCAATAGTACGGTCATCTTCCCGAGGGACCGTGTATTCAACCTCTGTGTCCTCGACCTGAGATTGGTAATTCAAATAATCAGATCGATGAAGTATTTGTAAAAAATGGTGAAGCGTCTTTTGGGATAAGCGCGATTTGGTTGCCAGATTTTTGATATCGATTATCCAAGGATTGGAGGTAGGTCTATGGCGGTATAGCCAACCCAAGAATTGTATGTGGGGTGATGAGTTTTGTTCACACATCTCAATATCAACAGGTTTAGTCCACTTGATTTGCCCTACTGGGTGATGAATTTCCTTGAGCTGGATTATTTTGTGGTGGTGAAGTAGAGAAAATGCTTGAGTTGTCTTGGACTCGGTGAGCTGATAAGTTTCACAAAACTGACGCATAGAAAACAAAAAGGATCCTTCAGGTTTTTCGCCATAGGCCACCCCCAAATAGGCGTGCAGGTGTTTGTACACTTCTTTGATAAAAGTTCGATCTACTTTTTTGGCCGCTAACTGATCTTTAGCTTTACCAAGGTCTTGATCGTCGTAAAGCATCAGCGCTTTAGACGGTCCTCCATCTCGGCCCGCTCGACCCGTTTCTTGGTAGTATTGTTCTAGGTTTTCGGGTAGTTGATAGTGGATGACTAAACCCACATCTGCTTTGTCTATACCCATGCCAAACGCAGTGGTGGCGACGATGATTTGGGTTTGATCCACCAGCCATGAGTTTAGTTTATCGCTTTTTTGTTCTCCAGAAAGTCCTCCGTGAAAAAAATCAGCAGAGTATCCGTTTTTTTTAAGTTCATCTGCCAATCGTTCGGTGAGGTCTTTGCTGTTGGCGTAAATAATGACACTTTTGCTTTGATGAGAAAGCACTTGTTTGAGTCGATACCATTTATCCTGGGTCTTTAACACCTGGTACTCGATATTCGTTCTGGCAAATGTGGTTTTGTGCACTGCAGCACCTGAAATGATGAGTTGGGTCTTGATTTCCTCAACCACCTCTGGGGTAGCTGTTGCCTTTAGGGCAATGATCGGTGCTTTTTTAATTTGGTGTACTGTAGAACAAGCCAAGTACGCAGGCCTAAAATCATGACCCCACTGCGCGATACAATGGGCTTCATCAATGGCATAGAGTACGATGGGCATGTGGGACAACCTAGATTGGATAAAGTGATCTTGTAGCCGCTCAGGAGATATATACAGAAAGGAATACCCGCCGTAATGCGCGTTGTCCAACAATCGTTCTAATTCTTTTTTTGGTGTCCCCGAAGGAATGAACATCGCTTTAATACCTCGCTTACTGAGCTGATTCACTTGGTCCTCCATGAGCGCCAACAAGGGTGAAATCACCACACAAAGCCCTTGAAGCATGAGTGTAGGGATTTGAAAACAAAGGGATTTGCCTCCTCCTGTAGGCATCAAGGCAATAGTGTTGTTACCCGAAAGGATTTCTTGAATCACTTCCCATTGATTGGGTCGAAACTCATCATATCCCCAATATCGGTGAAGAATTTGTTTGGCTAAGGCTAAATTCAAGGTTGGCTGTTCAATACCTCAAAAATAGATTGAATCCTTGAATCCACCGAGCCAGGTTCGATTAAATGCAAGGAGTATCCATAGGAAGTATACGCCGCTTTTAGGTGATGGTCAATTTCCAGGGCCAATGAAAAGTCTTCATAACGTTCCTGATCACTTTGATAAATTTCTTCCCAGGGAGGAAGATAAAACACGGCGTCGTACCGGTGCTCTTCAATGGCTTGATCAAAATAATCGGGGTAGGGGGTTTTAACCATCCTCAAATAGGCCACAACATCAATAATTCCTCGATCCAAAAACACCCTCGGGGATTCGATTTGTCCACTTTCGATAAACTGGTTTTTTCTCCCGGCAAACAGGGCTTCACTGAATGCCAAGGGATCTGAAACAAATAATTGTTCGATTCCTTGTTGCCGAGCGGCCCGTGTTACTTCGCGAGAAATTTCTTGCATACACAGCTGGCCTTGAGCTTCAAGGGCTTGAATAATGGCTGTTTTGCCCGTAGATGGGCCACCGGTAAGGACAATTCTTTGGGGCATATGACGGCTATAGGGCACGCAAGTTAATCATTTGATATCAATAGGGAAACCGGATCAAAACACCTAAATTTGTATTTTTACGATTATGAATATAGATCCCTCCATCCCTTTTTACGACCGTTTACGCACACAGCTTAACCGATCAACCTTTTGGCCAGCTCCCTATTTATTTAAGTTTATTGTACCCACAGACTTGGAAAAAATAGCCCAGATCAGAGCGATATTTGGAGAAAAAGAAGCGGAGATCACGGAAAAAAAATCCAAACAAGGATCATACACCAGCATGAGCATCCGCATGACGATGCCATCCGCCCAGTCAATCATCGATAAATATCAGTTAGTCGGTTCAATAGAAGGCGTTATTTCCCTCTAAACGGCTGGATTAATTTGTATTTTGCACCCTAAAACCAGCACCTTGGATCATTTAGAACATTTGGAGTACAACACAGAACGCTCCCCATTACACATTCCTGAATACGGAAGACATTTCCAAAAAATGGTGGACTACGCCGTTTCCCTTTCAGACCGAGATGAGCGGAACAAAGCCGCACAAGCGATTATTTCTGTGATGGGCAACCTACAACCTCAATACCGCGATGTAGCTGATTTTCAACATATGTTGTGGGATCAATTGTTCATTATGTCCGATTTTCAACTCGATGTGGACAGTCCGTTTCCTATTACTTCAAAAGAAAAGCTACAACAAAAACCAGAACCGCTGAGTTATCCGCAAAATTTCCCCAAGTACCGTTTTTACGGCAACAACATCAAAAGAATGATTGATGTAGCTATTCAATGGGAGGCTGGCGAGAAAAGAGAAGGATTGGAGTGGGCGATTGCCAACCACATGAAAAAATCGTACCTCAACTGGAATAAAGATTCCGTAGAGGATCAAGTGATCTATCAGCATCTTTTTGAGCTGAGTCAAGGCGCTATCAACCTGAAAGATCAAGAGGAGTCTCTGACGACTACAGATGAATTCCTCAAAATCAATGGAAAATCAAGTCCATACGGCACTCATCAACCACAAAACAATTACAAAAAACACAAAAACAACCGAGCCAAAAAAAGGTATTAAATCAAACTATGGGAACGTTTAGCATTGAAGGAGGGCACCCTTTGAGTGGATCAATTACGCCACAAGGAGCCAAAAACGAAGCATTACAAATTTTATCGGCTGTGCTCTTGACTCCAGAGCCCATGGTGATTCACAACATACCTAACATCATTGATGTCAATAAATTGATTCAGCTGATTGCTGATTTTGGCGTTAAAGTGGATCAGCTTGGTCCCAACAGTTATCGCTTTGAGGCTCGTGACGTTCAGGTGGACTACATGCAGTCTGATGCTTTTAAGAAAGATGGCGGTGGATTGCGCGGTTCCATCATGATGGTTGGCCCTATGCTAGCCAGATTTGGAAAAGGGTATATGCCTAAGCCTGGAGGAGATAAAATCGGACGACGCAGATTAGATACGCATTTTGATGGATTTGTCAAACTAGGGGCTGAATTCAGGTACAATAAAGAAGAACATTTTTACGGAGTAGAGGCAGACCGTCTCAAAGGTGCTTATATTTTGTTGGATGAAGCTTCGGTTACTGGAACGGCCAATATTGTGATGGCGGCTGTATTGGCCGAGGGAACAACCACTTTGTACAATGCTGCTTGTGAACCTTACTTGCAACAGCTGTGTCAGATGTTGGTGCGCATGGGGGCCAAAATATCTGGGATCGGTTCTAACCTGCTCACCATCGAAGGGGTAGAAGCCCTAAAAGGAACCGAACACACGATGTTGCCTGATATGATTGAAATAGGTAGTTGGATTGGGATGGCGGCTATTACCCGTTCGGAGCTGACGATTAAAAATGTCGGTTGGGAACATTTAGGGATGATTCCAGCTACATTCCAGAAGTTGGGTATCCGATTAGAGCGAAGAGGCGATGATATCTATGTGCCCGCACACACGGACGGATACCAGATCCAAACATTCATCGACGGCTCTATTATGACTATTGCGGATGCTCCTTGGCCAGGATTGACTCCTGATTTGTTGAGTATTATTTTGGTTGTAGCCACTCAAGCTAAAGGAGAGTTGTTGATTCACCAAAAAATGTTTGAAAGCAGGTTGTTTTTTGTGGATAAACTGATCGATATGGGGGCCAAAATTATATTGTGCGATCCACACCGCGCTACTGTCATTGGCCATGGTTTCCAGAGCACACTTAAGGCTACTACGATGGTTTCTCCAGATATCAGAGCAGGTGTTTCGCTATTGATTGCTGCCTTGTCGGCTAAAGGAACCTCAACGATTCACAACATCGAGCAAATCGACCGTGGATATGAACGCATTGTAGAGCGCCTACAAGGAATTGGAGCGCGCATACAGCGTCTACCCTAAAGGGTGTACATCATTCTTTGGTAGGCCTTTTCATATTTTTGAAAAGGCTTTCCTTTTTTTACCCATCCTCCTTGTTCGTACCAACTTACTTGGTGTATTCGTGCGTCAAGAAATACTTCGGCTGTGTTTTTTTCAGAACACCAGTTCAGGACATGCTGCACTAGTTCTCTGCCGAATCCTCTTCTTCTGTAGGATTCTTGAGTACCGAGCTTTCTGAGTTGACACCCTTCATTTGTTTCGAAAACAGAGACTACGGCGCGCCAATCGCCATCAGCCCAGACACCGAAGTGCTGGGCTGATTCATCTCCAGTTACCTGGCTAAACGATAAGGGGCGATCTGGCCACAGAATTTCTTGTCTGAGCCTCCATACTTGATCTAGTTCAATTACCTTGATCTGCATAAAATTTTTGAGGTATCAATGACCTTGAAGGGGAGCTGGTCCTTCAATCATAGGGGTGTATACCTCATCTCCTTTTCGCTCTTTGAATTCATTCTTAATCTCCTGAACCAGTTTAGGTTGTTGGAATAAATCCACCATGGTCATGGACATGGCTTTTGCCGCATGCACCATGCCTTTATGCCCAATACTCATTCCGGAACAAGCTACGACTGCCCAAGAGTGCCAAGGGGTGTCTTTTGGTGCGACAGTAACGCTTAAATTGATGTTGGGTACATTCCAGCTCACATCAGCTACATCGGTTGATCCACCCATGGGGTGTTCTGCTGTGGGCAACAACGGATGGATAGCCGCATCCATACCTACTTGAGGTTTTCCGGTAGCTTCTTGAATTTTTTTGGCAAATGCTTCTTCTTCTGCCGTATAGGTGAGTGGTCCTAGCAATTCCAAGTTTTCTTGCATGACTTCTCCACCGCGGCGGTTGACCAACATTTCATAGATACCCGATATCAAGGTAATTTTGTAGTCCACATCAGCCATAATAGCAGCTCCTTCAGCCATAGCTTTGATGCGTTCATAAACAGGCATCATTCCTGTGCGTTTGGTATCCCTAACCCGTACCCAGAGCCTGGAATAATCGGGCACTACATTTACCACCTGACCGCCATCCTGGATGTGGTAGTGAACGCGCAAAGTTGGCTTCATATGCTCCCGGTAATAATTAATACCTGTAGTATATAATTCTAGGGCATCAGAGGCAGATCTGCCATTCCAGGGATCTCCTGAGGCATGAGCCGCCTGACCATAAAATTCAACTTTAAAATCTACTAAGGCGAGTGAGCTTTGAACATCGGCTTCAGTTTGTGCTCCTGGGTGCCAACTTACGTTGACATCCACATCATCCCATAATCCTTCTTGAACCATCCAAATCTTGGCAAAATATTTCTCTTCCGAGGGCGTGCCTAAAAATTTGACTGTTCCTTTGAGTTTCCCTGATTCGATCTGCTCTTTTATCGCAATAGCCGCACCTAAACTAGCTGCGCCAAATAGGTTATGTCCACAACCGTGTCCAGCGGCCCCTGGGTGAAGTGCTTCTTTCTCCGGGCTTGCCTTTTGGGATATTCCTGGAAGAGCATCGTATTCACCCAGGATACTGATTACTGGATGACCACTGCCAAAAGTAGCTGTGAAGGCAGTGGGTATTCCAGCTACCCCACGAGTCACCTTCATTCCTTGAGCCTCGGCATAGTCCGCCAAAATTTTGGCAGAACCTTGTTCTTCAAAGGCTGTTTCTGCCAATGCCCATACGGAGTCACTTAGCTTGATCAGCGATTCTTTGTGTTGTTCCACAGACTGAATAACCGCTTTCTTTACAGGGGTTATTTTTTGGGCTACTCCCCAAAGAGGAAGACAAGCCATCAGGGTAAAAAGAGTTTTTTTCACAGTTGATTATTTTAGATTGTTGGTTAGTTTAAAAAGCGATTGAAGTATAAAAGATCCTGAGATAACCAGGATACATCCCAATAGATTTAACCACAGGTAGGACATCCATTCAGCTTGGTAGACGTAAATCACCATAACTTGTGTAGCCAAAGCAGCCCAGAAAACAGCGCGACCGTGGATGTTTTTGGTCAACATCGCCAATAAAAAAATACCGAGAATATTGCCGTAAAATATGGAGCCGATAATATTTACCAGTTGAATCAAGTTGTCAAACAAAGATCCCCAGCTCGCAAAACTGATGGCCAATAAGCCCCATAAAGCGGTACTGAATTTGTTGACCCACACTTTTTTTTGTTCATTTAATGGGGTTTTCACTTGGGTTTCAACCCAATCAACAGCAGTGGTTGTTCCCAGTGCGTTCAATTCTGCTGCAGAGGAAGACATGGCAGCTGCCAACATAACGGCGATCAATAACCCAATGAGTCCATGCGGTAAATACGTGAGTATAAAATGCAAAAACACGAAATCTTTATCATTGGTTTCTGCAGTTGGATTTATTTCCTTGGACCAATCGACTATTTTCTGTTCCAAATGAGCCATAGAGTCTTTGATTATACTGATTTGGTCATTTTGGAGGGATAAATCGGCTGTACGGTCAACCAAAGAAGTCAGGTAAAGCTCCCTTTTCTTTTCTTGCAACACGCGATAAGGGATATTAATTTGTTCTAGCGAATCTCGGTAATACGATTTTTCAACGGAATGAATAACCTCAGGGTTAAAGTTGATGGGTTGAGGGGTGAACTGGAAAAACACATAAACCAGCACACCACAAAATAATATGAAAAGTTGCATGGGAATTTTCAGCAAGGCATTAAAAAATAGCCCCCATTGACTCTCTCGGATATTTTTGCCAGAGATATAACGCTGAACTTGACTTTGATCTGTGCCAAAATAGGATAGAGCTAAGAAAAATCCTCCGGTAATTCCACTCCAAAAGGTATATCGATTATTGGGATCTAGGGAAAAGTCAATAGTAGTTAACTTGTCATTCTGGTCGGCTACCATAAGCGCTTGGTCCCAGCCTATGCCTTTGGGTAATAAATGCCATATATACCCAAAAGCCAGTCCCATACCCATGAATATCACTCCCATTTGTTGTTTTTGGGTGACATTTACCGCTTGTGTTCCGCCGCTTACCGTATAAAAGATTACCAGAAGTCCAATACCCCAAATCAGAGGTTTCAAAGGCCATCCCAAGGCAGCGGATAAAATAATAGCAGGGGCATATAGGGTTATTCCCGCAGCAAGCCCTCGCTGAATGAGGAACAAAAGGGCCGTGAAAAGCCGCATTCTTCGATCGAATCGCTTCTCCAAAAACTCATAAGCCGTTTGAACTTTTTGTTTGTAGAATAGGGGTACAAACAAAAATGCGATGACGATCATCGCCAACGGTAGCCCAAAATAAAACTGAACAAACCCCATCCCATCCGCAAATGCTTGTCCAGGTGTAGATAAAAAAGTAATCGCACTTGCCTGGGTCGCCATTACGGAGATGCCAATCGTCCACCAAGGAGTTTGGTGGTTGGTTAACGCATAGGACTCAGCGGAGTTTTTTCCTCGTGTTTTATATGCGCCATAAACAGCGATGGAGACTAAGGTGCCTAACAAAATCCACCAATCGATCGCCTGCAACATATTACTGTTCAATTATATTGGTGAATAATCTCAATGCACCAGGTACCCCAGCAGGTAACTGCCTAAACAAGGACAAACCTGTATAGGTCCACGTGCCTTTGCCGTATGAGGCCACGAGTAATGAGCTATCCAATAAACCAGTATCGGGATCTTTCATGCGCAAAATGGCTTCCCATTCATTACCCCATTGGCTGGGAAAATAGAGTCCTCGTTCTTGAATCCACCCGTCGAAGTCAGCAGACGTAATCGGATTAGGGCCTGATAAAACAGGGTGGTTAGGTGTGTTAAAACTCACTTTGGCTGATTGGTCGGTTACCCGATCGCGCCCGATAGTTATGGGATAGGGCCCTAGCACACTTGATTTTAAATCTGCCGTAGTGTTGTATTGAACCAGTACATTGCCTCCTTGTTTGGTGTAGTCGAGTAAAGCCTCCACCAATTGATCGCTTTGAGGGTACACATTAAATGCCCTAATTCCCACCACAACAGCTCGGCAATTTTGCAGTGTTTTTTCATTGAGTTCGTCGGGTTGTAACACTTTTAATTCATACCCCAATGAAGCGATTACTTCCCCAATTTTATCTCCAGCTCCAGGAAGGTAACCCACCACACCTGGCTTGTGGAGGATCGGTAAATTAACGGCGCTCATACGGGCCGTTTTTACCCAGGGTGTTGCCGGAATATGCTCGTAGGAAATAAGCTGTACATCCTGGTTGAATAATCTTTTTTCAGAAATCAAACTCACCCCAATTTCTGCTGTGGATTGTGTTGAAGAGGAAGTAACCATGAACTCGTAAATTCCTTGCTGAACACCTTCCAAGTGACTGGGGACTGAACGCCAACCCTCAGGAAGCTCTAAGGAAAGTGTGCCTGGAATGAACTTAGCGGAGGTAGTAACGGCTACAGATACTTTTCTAGTTGAATTAGGTTGCCAAATACCCAGTGACTCCAAGAAGGAAATTTGTGCGCTAGGAAGGATTTGCAAAGGCTCGATTCGCTCCCCTAAACTGGGATCTGCATACCGATAGGTCAGGGGAATAGTCTTTTGAAGCCTTACCTCTTCATGTTCCCAAACGAGTGTTATGTCAGTCCCCTGTGTTGCCCAGGGTAGCCCTTGGTATGGGGAAGAATCTGTATCATAACGACCTTCAAGAACGGGTTTGTTCAACCAATAAGGTGTAGTGTAGGGGGTTTGTTCACTGACGGTGAGTTCTAATGGAATCTTATACCCTTTGATGTCTGGAGTTAGATTTGTTTGGTGTATTAATTTGTTTTGGTAGTAAATGGCTAACTGTTGTGGGTGTTCTAGTGTATTTTGCCGATTTATTTCCACCGTTAACAGGAGTTTTTCACCGGGTATCGCCTCAACAGTTTGGGTGTGGGCCCCCAGATAAATTCCCTGAAAATCAAAGATGAGGTCAGTCAGCTCTGGGAGTTTCTTTTTCTTCCAATAGGATTCAGGTAAACGCTCCAATATTTTATAGGCCTCGACTAGTTTTGGCACATGATTTTTTGGGTTTTTAAAATCAAATCCTTCAATAACACCCGTAATAATGGATCCGATTTGTTTGCCTCCCTCAACACGTCCCCAACTGGTATCAATACCTGAGAACAGTTGATTGCTTTCTGGCATAGTCCCTTCGATCAGCTCTAAATACTCAATCTGTTCTTCCCGAACTCCGATGCGACCAAATCCTTGACACCTGTGCTGACTGGTGGCTAATGCGGCAATTTCCCCATTGGCCATACCGAGTTCTGGGTAATAGATATTGGTATTTATAGAAAGGTACCGTTGAGCATCTGAAATCTCGTTAACGTCTTTAATAAACCAAGGAGATGTATTGAAAAAGACGCGTTTTGGACTTTGAGTAGCTTGCGTAGCCTTAATTTTTTTAACCGCTAATAAAGAGAGTATTGCCGAGGCAGTGTGTTGTCCATGGGTAGTGCCTGGAGTTCTGTGATCAAATCGATTGATGATGATATCAGCAGGTTCTGTCGTTAAAAAATCAGTCAATTCGTCCACCATTTTTGACTCCCCCCAAATCGCTAAAGCTTCATCGGGGTGTTTAGAAAAGCCAAAGTCTCTGGCTGATGTGAACTTTTGTGCCCCTCGATCTATTTTTCTGGCTGCTTGAAGTTCTCTGGTGCGTAAAATACCTAATGCATCCGTCAATTCTGTGCCGATTAAATTCTGACCGCCACCACCTCTAGTCATCGAAATGTAGGTGACTTGAGCGTGTTTTTCGTGGGTTAGGTAGCTGATTAAACGGGTGTTTTCATCATCGGGATGAGCAGCTACATAGACTACATGCCCTAAAAAATTAAACGACTGTATTCGCTGATATAAATCTGCCGTACTTTGGTATGAACGTGTTTGCGCGCTAAGCGCAGATAGAAATAAGCAACTGAGTGCAGCTAGTGCTAGACGCATATTTTGATATTTGCTTGAAGATAATCAATTAAGCAATATATCCCAATGTCTTCATGGTTTGATAAAGCAGGGCAGTCGGTAAACCAACTACATTTGAATAGGATCCATTGATTTGTTCGATCCCGATCAGTCCAATCCAATCTTGAATTCCATAGGCTCCTGCTTTATCTAACGCCTGTCCACTGTCTAGATACGCGTCAATTTCACCGAGGGAAAGTTCCGCGAATTTTACTTGGGTGCTTTGGTGAAAAACAGTTTGCTGGTCCTGAGTAGTCAACGCTACTGAGGTGATTACCTCATGCCATTGACCGCTCATTTGACACAACATATCTCTGGCGTGTTCCGTATTCATGGGCTTTCCCAGAACATGATCCGATGACCAAACTAAGGTATCCGCTGTGAGTAAAATTTCATTTTTTTCCAGCTTGTCCTTCAAGGGGCTGGCTTTCTTTACAGCGATATAGTCCGTGATCTCCCCAGCTTTTAACCCATCTGGATAGGACTCATCTACTTCAGCCATTCTCAGGGTGTACGCCCATCCTAGCGATTGTATAAAATCTTTCCTTCTAGGTGAATTAGAGGCCAACACCAAGGAGTAAGGAGGTTTTATCGATCCGGCTTTCATCAGTCGTTATTGGCTTTAGCTACTACAGGCCAATGCCCGTTGACTTTCATGACTTGTTCGATGACATCCCGGACACAACCCTGCCCCCCCAAAAAGGGAGAAACGTAATCGGCACTCATTTTAACCTCAGGAATGGCGTTTTGCGGGCATGTAGCTAGTCCCACTAAATCCATCACCGGTAGATCAGGCAAATCATCTCCCATATACAATACTTGATGATTTTTCACCCCAATTTTTTGGATATAAGCCTCGTATGGTTCCTTTTTATGGGTGACCCCCATATAAATGTCTGTAACTCCAAGTGCCTCAAATCTAGTGACAACACCGGGGTTCGTTCCCCCAGAAATCAAGCAGACATGATATCCAGCTTCCAAAGCCAATTTAACCGCCAAACCATCTCGAACACTCACCGAGCGGAGTAAGTGACCTTCTTGGGTAACCAACACAGTTCCGTCAGTGAATACACCATCAATGTCAAATACAAAGGTGTTGATTTGGTGCAAAAACTCTTTATAACTCTTTTTCATGTCTACGTACAATTGATTCGGTCAAATTTTTATAAACCTGAGCCAGTGGGTGAGTGCCCAGCATAGCTAAATGTTGTTCTACAGTGTTCTGGTCATTTCTTCTGGCAGGTCCTGTTTGGTATGTTCCCTCTGGATCGTTTAGAGCAATTTCTGTGGTTTTTTTGGCTAGCGGCATTAACAAATTAAAGTCTCCAGATTGAGTTTCTAACCAATCGCGGCTCATACTCCACAAGTGATGCGTAAAATTATTCACCATCACGGCCGCCAAGTGCAATTGTCTTCTTTCATGTTCACTGAGTTGGTGAGCACGTGAACCAAGACATTGGGCAAATGTCGCCAGCAAGTTTATATCTTGTGCGTGTTTTGCCTCAATGATCCAAGGAATTTCCTCTGCGCTTGGAGGTGATTGAAGCGAAAACGTCTGGAGTGGATAAAGCACCCCAATCCGCTGGTTAGGGAGTAATTTATCCATAGGCGTAGTACCTGAGGTATGAACAATTAAACCGCTGAGGTGAGATAATTGTCCGGCCACTAAGTTGATGGATCGATCGCTTACAGCTATGATATGTATCATGGCTTCAGGCAGTTGGTGTGCCTGTGTTATACCTTTACCTTGAGTCCAATCGCCCAGTTGGGCCGAAGTTCTTCCCAGTACCCCTAAAACAGAGAAAGCCTCGTTTTGTGCGATCAAACTAAATAAAGTTTGAGCGACACGCCCAGTACCGATAATGTTGGCGGTGATCATGATCCAAAAATAAGCATTTGCCCAGCGTTACCATCGCAATTTTATCCTCATTTTGTCCGTTTTTTCTGATCATAAGGGTGTATTTTTGTGTCCATTATACCTGTGTACTATGAAGTCTATTGCAAAATTGCTTTTTTCGACCCGCCTGATGGCTGTATTATTTGTGGTATTTGCCGCCGCTATGGGCGTGGGAACGTTTATAGAGAGCTGGTACAGCACAGATACAGCGCGCATATGGGTGTATAATGCTACATGGTTTGAAGCCATTATGGTGTTTTTTGTGATTAATTTTTCTGGAAATATCGCGAGATATCGTTTGCTTAGAAAAGAAAAATGGGCGGTACTTACGTTGCACGTTTCTTGGATTTTGATAATTATCGGTGCGTTTGTTACTCGATACATCAGCTATGAAGGAATGATGCCCATCAGAGAAGGGGCTACCGAAAATTCTGTTTATTCCTCCAATGCCTTTGTAACCCTTTATGTAGATGGTCCTGTGGGGAATCAAAAGTT
>JBEAQS010000005.1:0-3757 GCA_041163765.1 Bacteroidota bacterium
CAATTCACTACTTTGCAACAGCTGATCAAACCAGTCTATATCCTGACCATCCCAAGCCTCAATCTGTGCTTTTAGACCGTTGATCTGTTCCGACATTTGGGCTACGGAGCTTTGATAATACGGATTGGCCGTGGCCTCTCCGTAACCCGTATACATTCCATGGTGCAAGCTGACAATTAGCGTTTGTTGATCGTTATGTGCCTCCCGAGAGATTCGAAATGGATGAGCGAGTTGCAGTAAATAGGGGTGTAACTTTAATTCCATGAGGTTTTGTTGGAAACTTAAAGATAGAAAATGTTTTCTCTACATCTAGGCACTGGCTATTCGGTGTTTTGTTGAACTTTTGACTATATTTGTTAAACAATCTTTTATTATGTCCTCAGCTCGTTCCGGTTTTCGTTTTACCCTATTCGATGAATCGAGCTTAACTCCTTTTGATAAGCTCTATGAGATTTTTCAAGAAGTCATCGCCTACACCAATGGGGATGTAGATGAAGCATTTGAGTGGATCGAAACTCTGGATAAGGAATACCAAATCACTACACCTGAATACACCTTAGAAGACTTTCGTCAGGAGCTAATCGACAAAGGTTTAATTGAACAAGAACCACCCGAAATACCTGAAAATGAAGTAACGCCTCAAGAGTCGGGGGACCAAAATACCGGGGATGCTTCGCGGTCAAAACACAAAATGACCGCTAAACTAGAACGCGTATTGCGCAAAAGAGCCCTCAACCAAATCTTCGGAAAAATCAAACCTTTGGGGGCTGGAGGCCACAGGGCCCAAAAAAGTGGACCAGGTGCCGAGGCCAATGGTCAGTTCCGCACCTACAGTTTTGGGGATGACCTCAGCCAAATTTCGATGACTGAAAGCATCAAAAATGCTCAGGTAAACCACGGCATTGATCGATTTGAGATGAACGATCAAGACTTGGTGGTTCATGACACCGAACACTTTGCCCAGATGAGCACGGTGCTGATGATCGACATCAGCCACAGCATGATACTCTATGGAGAAGATCGGATTACTCCAGCGAAAAAGGTAGCTATGGCCTTGGCCGAGCTCATTAAAACCCGTTACCCCAAAGATCAACTGGACATACTGGTATTTGGCAATGACGCCTGGTCGATCAGCCTGAAAGAGCTTCCGTACTTAGAAGTGGGGCCCTACCATACCAATACCGTAGCAGGACTCAATTTGGCCCTGGATCTGCTCCGCAAAAAAAAGCAGACCAACAAGCAGATTTTTATGATCACCGATGGGAAACCCAGCTGTTTGACTTTGAACGATGGCACTTACTACAAGAACCCCAACGGACTTGATCCACATATCGTGGGACGTTGTTGTGATATGGCTAGATTGGCCAGGAAATTGCACATTCCCATCACCACCTTTATGATCGCTCAAGATCCCTACCTGATTCAATTCATTCAAGAATTTACCCAGGCCAATCAGGGCAAGGCGTTTTACACAGGTCTAGATGATCTGGGATCCATGATATTTGAAGATTACGAAAACAACCGAAGTAAACGAATGCGATAAGATGATGACTCAAGAAGCCCCACAAATCCATACGCTAGGTGCCCTTAAAGCCAGCGGATACCAATCTAAGAGCATCCAAGAGGAGCTCAGAAGCAACCTAATCAAACACCTTAAAGCCGGACAAACCGCTTTTGCAGGTATTTGGGGTTATGAGCAAACCGTTATTCCTCAGGTGGAGCGCGCCATTCTAGCCCAACACCACATCAACTTGCTAGGTCTTCGCGGGCAAGCTAAAACGCGGATTGCCCGATCGATGGTAGGTCTGTTGGATCCGTGGATGCCAATCATTGCTGGATCTGAAGTAAATGACGACCCACTTCAACCCATATCGCATTTTGGGAAAATTAGTGTGGCAGAACTGGGGGACAACACCCCGATTTCATGGGTGTCACGCGAAGATCGCTTCTTTGAAAAACTAGCCACTCCAGATGTGACCGTTGCAGACCTAATCGGGGATGTAGATCCGATCAAAGCGGCATCGCGCAAACTGACCTACGCCGATCCTGAAATTATCCATTTTGGTATGGTGCCCAGAGCCCATCGGTGCATTTTTGTGATCAATGAACTACCTGATCTCCAGGCGAGAATACAAGTAGCTCTGTTTAATGCGCTTCAAGAAGGCGATATTCAAATCAGGGGCTTTAGAATGAGATTGCCCATCGACATTCAGTTTGTCTTTACGGCCAATCCCGAGGACTACACCAACCGAGGTAGCATTGTGACTCCGCTCAAGGATAGAATCGGCTCGCAAATTTTAACCCACTACCCAGAAACCATTGAAATAGCTCAGAAAATCACTGCTCAAGAAGTGCATCTAACGCCACAACAAGAGAAAAACGTCCACGTCCCAGAACTGGCGAGGCAGTTGGTGGAGGAGATCTCATTTGCCGCGCGGGAAAGCGCTTATGTGGATGAAAAAAGTGGTATCAGCGCTCGTTTGAGCATCTCTGCCCTAGAAAACCTGATCAGTGGTGCCGAACGCAGAAGTCTGGTCGCGGATTCTGGACCTACCACCATCAGATTGAGCGACTTCCATTCAGTGGTACCCGCCATTACGGGAAAAATTGAATTGTTGTACGAGGGAGAACAAGAAGGTGCTGACCGAATTGCTCAATTACTTATCGATGAGGCGGTAAAAAGAGTGTTTAAAGAGGTATTTCCCAAAGTAGATAAGGTAACCGCCAAAGACGGAAGCGGCCCCTATGACCCGCTGCTGCTGTGGTTTGTCGATCACGAAGGGGTAGATATTCACCAAGATGCAGACGACACCACCTATCGCGAGTTACTGGATTCTATCAAACCACTGGACGCACTGATCGACAAATACGCCTCAGCCTATCCTGACGATGCGCGGTATATATTGAAAGAAATTGTCTTGTGGGGACTCGTCTCAGCAAAAAAACTGAGCCGTACCCAAATCGGCCCCAACACCAGTTTTCAAGATCCATACGGCGCTTACTTTAAAAAAATCTAATATGACTTGGAAAGACGTCATCCATTACGCACAAAACGGTACACCTAACCCTCCCGATAAAATATACAAGACAGCTCAAGAATGGGCTGAACTCTTGGATGCTGAAGTGTACTACATCACCCGAGGCAAAGGAACAGAACGCCCGGGTTCAGGGGATTACTGCAGCAGCCACGAGCCCGGAAGATACCACTGCGCCTGTTGCGACGCCCCTTTGTTTGATGCTGACTTGAAATATGAATCCCACAGCGGGTGGCCCAGTTTTACTAAGCCCTTAGACATCGATGCCATCGGCTACGTCAAGGACACTTCTCATGGGATGATCCGCGTGGAAGTAGTGTGCAATCGATGTGAGGCACATTTGGGTCATGTATTTCCCGATGGACCTGAACCCACAGGACTGAGGTATTGTATCAATTCCCTATCGTTAAAACACCAAACAAAACACCATGTCTGAACAATTACAAGTGGCCACTTTAGGCGGGGGATGTTTTTGGTGTGTTGAAGCCGTACTCCAACCCCTAAACGGTGTCCTCAAAGTCATCCCAGGATACGCAGGGGGTAATGTTCCCGGAGTCCCTACCTACAGAGAAGTGTGTTCCGGACTTACGGGACATGCAGAAGTGGTTGAGGTGCACTTTAACCCGGAGGTTATTTCCTTTGAAACCTTGCTCCAAGTATTCATGACCACCCATGACCCTACGCAACTGAACCGTCAAGGGGGTGATGTCGGCACCCAATAC
>JBEAQS010000006.1:0-4331 GCA_041163765.1 Bacteroidota bacterium
GCTTGGGGTTTTGAAGGTTTAGAATACGTGAGTTCCTTGTACTACAAGGAGCTGGAAGCTCAGGGCTTCTCCGCGGAGGCTATGGCTGCCTTTGTGGAAAAATCTAATGCAGCCGCTCAGGCCCATGGCATGAAAAATTTATTGATCATGATCGATGGCCAGGGGAACTTGGCGGCAGAATCTGCTGAGGAGCGAAATGCTGCGGCAGAAAACCACCATAAGTGGGTAGATGCCGCTGCAGCTATGGGGTGTCATTCAATTCGGGTGAATCTGGCTGGTTCAGAAGATCCCGCTGTTTGGGTGCCTGCGGCAGCCGATGGGTTAAAGCAACTTGCTACTTATGCCGCGACCAAAAACATCCATGTAATAGTAGAAAATCACGGAGGTTTATCATCTAACGCCGCTATGCTCGCTCAAGTGATGACCCAAGTGGGCATGGATAACTGCGGTACCTTGCCTGATTTTGGCAATTTCTGTATCCGACGCACTGACCCAGCAGATTGGGGATCGGGTTGTGCAGAAACCTATGATCGCTACCAAGGGGTTCAGGAAATGATGCCTTTTGCTAAAGCGGTCAGCGCTAAGTCTCACGACTTTGACGAGCAAGGCAACGAGATCAACACAGATTATGCGCGCATGATGGGGTTGGTCATCGATGCGGGTTATCGCGGTTTTGTCGGGGTGGAATACGAGGGAAGTACCCTAACTGAAGAAGCGGGGATTTTGGCCACAAAAGCGCTTTTGGAAAAAGTGTTGGGCCGCTCTTCAACCGAAACCCACTCCTCGGATACTCATTAATTCAACCGCAGAACCAACTATATAAATCATCCAAGATCAACTAAAATCAACTACAATTTACCTATGAATACGACCACTAGAATTCAATTGTCCGTCATGATGTTCCTCGAATTTTTTATTTGGGGGGGCTGGTTTGTCACCTTAGGCACTTTTATGGGCAACAATTTAGGTGCCACGGGTGCTGAAACCGGGATGGCTTTTTCTACCCAATCCTGGGGGGCTATCATTGCACCTTTTATCATCGGACTGATCGCTGACCGATACTTTAATGCGGAACGTATCTTGGGGGTACTTCACCTTTTTGGGGCGGTGATGATGTACCAGATGTACCAGTCTACGGATTTTGCCGGGTTTTACCCTTATGTATTGGGGTATATGATTGCCTACATGCCTACTTTAGGTTTGGTAAATTCTATTTCCTTTAACCAGATGAAAGACCCAGCCAAAGAGTTTTCTGTGGTGCGCGTATTTGGTACCATAGGTTGGATCGCTGCCGGTCTAGCGATCAGTTATTTGTTTTTATGGGATACCCCAGAAGCACTGCAAGCAGGCTTGTTGAAAAACACCTTTTTGATGGTAGCCATCGCTTCAGCGGTATTGGGTATTTTTTCGTTTACCCTACCTAAAAACCCCCCAAAAGCTCAAGCAGAGGGTCAAAGCATCAGCGCTATATTAGGCTTGGATGCTTTGAAGTTGCTCGCCAACCGCAATTTCTTGATGTTCTTTATCGCTTCGATCTTGATCTGTATTCCGCTGGCCTTTTATTACCAAAATGCCAACCCCTTTTTGGCGGAGATCGGTGTCGCTAATCCTACAGGGAAGATGACTATAGGCCAGATGTCCGAGGTGTTTTTTATGTTGTTGCTGCCATTTTTCTTTAAGCGATTTGGGTTTAAAACCACGTTGATTGCGGGGATGGTGGCCTGGACGTTGCGCTACGTATTATTTGCCTTTGGGGATGCCGGAGCACAATCGTATATGCTCATCTTGGGTATTGCACTCCACGGGATTTGCTATGACTTTTTCTTTGTTTCCGGACAGATTTACACCGATTCCAAAGCAGGAGATCAATACAAGAGCGCTGCTCAAGGCTTGATTACCCTAGCGACGTATGGGGTAGGGATGTTGGCTGGTTTCTGGGTGGCTGGACAGATCACAGATGCCTATTTATTGGCCGACGGAACTCATGATTGGGCACAGATTTGGTTGTTCCCCGCAGGATTTGCCTTGGCGGTAATGTTGTTGTTTGCCCTGTTCTTTAAAAATGAAAAAATAGAATACAAGGCCTAATCCTTGTTGAATTAATACGCATGAAAAAAATACGCTTAGGAATTTTAGGTGGGGGCGGTGACTCCCTGATTGGGGTACTCCACAGAGTAGCTTCATTTATCAACGACAATTATGAAATTACGGGTGCCGTGTTTAATCCTGTTTGGGAAGAAAACATTGGATTTGCCGAAAAAATCGGCATACCTACCAACCGCATCTATAAAGATTTTGACACGCTGATCGCAGAAGAGTTAAAACTTCCCACTGATGAGCGCATCCAGGTTTGTTCCATATTGACGCCTAACTTTCTTCATTTTCCCATGGCCAAAAAGCTGTTGGAAAACGGTTTTCACGTGATTTGTGAGAAGCCGATGACCAACACCTATGAAGAAGCCAAGATTTTGGCCGACTTGGTCGCTGCAACAGGGCTTCATTTTGCCTTGACCCACACCTACACGGGGTACCCGTTGGTGCGTCAACTCCGCGAGATGGTCCACAGTGGGGCCATAGGCAAGGTGCAAAAAGTAGATGTACAGTACTATCAGGGTTGGATCAACCCCATCATCCACGACAAAGACAAGCGTTCGACCACTTGGCGACTTGACCCCACCAAAGCGGGAATCAGTTGCTGTATGGGCGATATCGGTACTCATGCGTTCAATATGGTGGAGTACACCACGGGATTGCGCGTCACTTCTTTGCTTGCGGACTTAAACTATTTGTACGACGACAACCAAATGGATATTGACGGCAACGTGCTATTGCGCCTTCAAGGTGGGGTAAAAGGGGTGTTGCGCGCTAGTCAGATCGCTACCGGTGAAGAAAACGGATTAAAGATTTCGGTCTACGGAGATCAAGGCGGATTGACCTGGGAACAGGAAAACCCCAACCGATTGTTGGTGCGCTCCAATGAAGGTGCATTACAAGTATACACTCCAGGTCATTCGTATAACTCTGCACTATCACTCGGTGGCACTAAACTGCCTCCAGGACACCCTGAAGGTATTTTTGATGCGATGGCCAATATCTACTTGGGCATGGCCAGAGCCATCCGCCAACAAAACCCGCATGCCGCAGAATTCCCCACCGTGATCGATGGAGTACGCGGCCTGAATTTTATTGAAAGTACCGTTGCCTCTCAAAAAGGAGGGAATGTTTGGATTGACTTAGATCAACAATCATAAGCATGAAAACTATCAAAGGACCTGCGCTGTTTCTGGCGCAATTTGTCGACAGTAAAGCCCCGTTTAACACATTGGACGGTATGTGCCAATGGGCAGCAGATTTGGGCTATAAGGGCATACAGATTCCTACTTGGGAGCGATTTTTGATCGATTTGGACTTGGCCGCTGAGAGCCAGGATTACTGCGATGAGCTCAAAGGAAGAATCGCTAGTTACGGATTGGAGATCACCGAGTTATCGACGCATCTCCAAGGCCAATTAGTGGCGGTCAACCCAGCCTATGATTCGATGTTTGACGCATTTGCCCCAGACGCGGTGAAAAACAATCCCAAAGCGAGAACTGAGTGGGCGGTCGAAACCGTAAAAAAAGCGGCTACCGCAAGTAGACGGCTTGGATTAAAGGCCCATGCTACCTTTTCAGGCGCCTTGCTTTGGCACACGATGCATCCCTGGCCACAGCGCCCTAAAGGATTAGTGGAACTTGGGTTTAGCGAACTAGCTAAAAGATGGATGCCTATCTTGAATCATTTTGATGCCGAAGGCGTGGATGTTTGTTATGAGATACACCCCGGTGAGGACCTCCATGATGGAGATACTTTTGAGCGGTTTTTAGCGGCTACGGGCCACCACAAACGCGTGAACATTCTCTACGACCCCAGTCACTTTGTGTTGCAACAGTTGGATTACATCACCTATATCGATCACTACCACTCGTTTATCAAAGCTTTTCACGTCAAGGATTCTGAGTTTAACCCTACCGGAAAAAAAGGCGCCTTTGGCGGATACAACGATTGGTCTGAGCGCGCGGGTCGCTACCGTTCCTTGGGTGACGGGCAGATAGATTTCAAAACTATTTTCTCCAAATTAACCCAGTACGGTTGTGATGTTTGGGCAGTTTTGGAGTGGGAGTGCTGCATTAAAAGTCCTGAGCAGGGAGCTCGTGAAGGGGCGCCGCTGATTAAAAGCCACATCATCGAAGCGACTCAAAAAGTTTTTGACGATTTTGCCGGCGGGACTACAGACCAAGCACAACTAAAACAAATTTTAGGCATATAAATCAACTAAACCAACTTAAACGATA
>JBEAQS010000007.1:0-2730 GCA_041163765.1 Bacteroidota bacterium
CGTGGTTCCCTGCAGGTAAACAGGTTGATCGCTTTGAGCGTGCATTCTCCAAGCAGTTTGGATTCGATGCCTCACTCATGGTGAACAGCGGCAGCTCCGCCAACCTGGTGATGATTGCTGCCTTGAAAAAATACTTTGAGTGGCCGGATGGCGCCGAGATTATTGTCAGCGTTGTCGGCTTTCCTACTACGCTTAATCCCATCATTCAAAACGGATTAACACCAAAGTTTGTAGATATCACCTGGGACGATTTAAATTGGGACCTTACGCAAGTAGAAGATGCAATTACGGACAAAACAGTTGCTGTCTTTAGTAGCCCTGTTTTGGGCAATTGTTACGACCTGGATCGTCTACTCGATATCTGTGACCGGCATTCGCTGAAGTACATTGCAGACAACTGTGATTCCCTTGGTTCCAAGTGGGATGGCGAGTACCTCACCAAGCATGCCATTGCTGCATCCTGTTCTTTTTATCCGGCGCACCATATCACCACTTTTGAAGGCGGGATGGTTTCTTCCAACTTGCCTGGGCTTACCGATTTGGCACGTCAGTTTGCTTGGTGGGGACGCGATTGTTTTTGTGTAGGCGAGTGCAACATGCTGGCCAACGGATCATGTGGTAAACGCTTTGACACCTGGTTGCCCGACTATGACGTGGTTGTCGATCACAAATATGTTTTTAGCCAGATTGGTTACAACCTAAAGCCCCTGGATCTACAAGGCGCAGTTGGTTTGGTGCAACTGGAAAAGTTTGACGAGATCCATCAGATGCGCCGTGAAAATTACCGGACTATTGCAAGTTACTTCGAGGACTATCCAGATGAGGTTCAGATTGTAGGCGAAAAACCGTTTGCCGAAACTTCATGGTTTGGTGTGCCAGTTGTATGTGACAGTCCAAATGTCAAACAAAGTCTTCAACAATATCTTGAAAAAGCTGGCATTCAGACACGCAATTATTTTGCTGGCAACCTTTTGTTGCATCCAGCCTATTGCCATCTTGGCAATGCAAAAGACTATCCCAATGCGTATGACGTACTAAAGCGTGTCTTTTTCCTTGGCACATCCCCGTCGCTTTCTTATGACGACATTACATACGTCGGGAAAACCTTACATTCTTTTCGTGTAAACACTCCCATTGCATGTGATGGTTATAGTTGTGGGTTTGACGTATAGTCAATAAAGGTATTTAGTGCACAAAATGTTTATTGTTGGCCCTATACTGAGAACACCAAAAGAATCTGAAATGTCGTTATCTAATCAGGTCAAGGCTGCAGTAGAAGATGCATCCGCAAGTTTACGCGATGCATTAGCTTTTGCTGCAAGAACTGAGCATCCAATTACAATTACAACAATTTCTGATATTCTTTGCCGCCTAGAAGCCCTGGAGCAAGTTGACGAATTGATGCAGCAGTTCCGTGGCAAGGACGATGCTGAGTCCTCGAAGCGATGAAGAACGTCTAGAAAAATACTTTGCTCAACTTGAGCGAGAGATCGATTGGATCAGCGATTTAGAACTTGAGATAGCTTTAGCGCGTCCATGTAAGTATCGTAAAATATTAGAAGAGAGACAAAATAATTTTGATGTCCCAACAGGACAGTAAATACACAAACCCTGAGAAGCGCGAGCGCATCAAGGATCGTATTATGGCTGGCTCCAAGGGAGGTAAGCCTGGTCAGTGGAGTGCACGCAAGGCTCAACTCCTTGCTCAGGAGTATGAAAAGGCTGGTGGCAAGTATCGCGGTAACAAGGGTAAATCCCAAAAGTCACTAGAAAAGTGGGGAAAAGAAAAATGGATGACCAAGGATGAATATGAAAAACGCAGCAAGGCTAAAGCTGCTGCCAAAAAGTATAAGGAGAGCAAGTAATGGAACTAGCTGGTAAATACGCAGGTAACAATACAGGATATACACCAGATGCATTTCCCGATCAACGTTTAATGCAGGAAATTGCAAAACAAACTAATGATCCCGAAATGAGAAAAGCCGCACTTCAATATCAGTATCCTTTTAAACTTTCAGAGTTGCTTAATAGCAATTACTCTCCAGTTGTTAAAGAGACAATTGCAAATACCCTTGAGTTTAAAAAACCTACTTGGCCGGTTAAAAACTAAACCATGGCAGACAAGGCTATACAAAAGGGATATACCAAGCGTTACTTACCCGAAAAGGCCTGGGCTTCACTGTCAAAAGAAGAGCGGCAGGAGACTGATCAAAAGAAAAGATCTGGTAGCCGCGAAGGTAAACAGTTTATTGCAAACACTGAGAAGGCAAAGAAGGCAGGACGTGCTGCACGCCGTTATCGTGACAGTAAATCATGATATCCTGACACTTGGAGCAATACCGCTCTAGGGGTAATAGTCGAAAACCCCTTCCACGTTACAAATACGTGGTGCTCACAAGAGCGCGGAAGGAAGCTATGATCCCGGCATAGTACACCGGGATTTTTTATGACAACTCTTGTAGCCAACGTACCACCAGTTAAGGTCTGGGTCAGACGTGAGTATCTGCGTGACTTGCGTGACGGACATGGTGAGTACACACCTGGCTACTGGGTTAATTGTAAATCACTCACTGGTCGTGCGCTGTACTTCGAGACGTACCTAACTCACTATGGTGCGCTATATGACAAGCTTCCCATTAGTGCATTTCTTGCATGGGGTCCTGATCATCCCGACGAACCTCAAGCACCTACACCTGATCTGGAACTGACTGATCTTCAGTTTTGGAATGG
>JBEAQS010000008.1:0-11140 GCA_041163765.1 Bacteroidota bacterium
ACCGCATTGACAACAGATTGCTTATAGAGTGAACTCATGTAGTAATGTCGCTAATTGATGGGTTCGGTTCTGTCGGGTATAGCCGTCAATTCCTGTGGGCCTCGTGGCTGGTTGTCCATCCATATGGTGTTGCCAAAGTTTCCTGATCAGTGATTTAATGCGGGTAACATCCGTTGATTCAGCGTAAAAGCCTGAATCAGTTTGAGATAAAATCTGGTGTACGTCCCATCGATCTGGGCCTAATGCTAGAATGGGCTTTTGGGTTTCTAAGTATTCGAAGAATTTACCGGGAATGATTTCTGATGCCCAGGGTTGGGAGGCTTCAACCAATAAAAGAACATCCGCGGACCACTGTGCTATTCGGGCTTCATGGTGAGGCCTATACCCCTGTTCGGTTACCCAGGGTTGTATTTTATGGGCTGCTATAGCCGCAGACACGGATGGGGAAACATGGCCTATTAATTTAAGGGAAAAACCAGCGGCAAACTCCGGTGATTCCTTCACCAACTCAGCTAAGGCAGCCCAAAGACCTGACGGGTTTCGCTCCTCTAAGAGCGCTCCAATATGTGCCATGACAAAACCATCAGGGTTCCGTAATTGACTAGGGGGTTGAGCTAAAGGTTCATACCCATTGGTGATGCAGTGGGTTTTCTGCTTACCCGCCAGAAGGTCCAATGAGATTGCGGTACTCGGACTGGTAGCCACCAACAAATCTGCTTTTTGACAAACCATTTGTTCTAGTGACTGGTGTTTTTTTAAGGCGTAAGGCAACAACCTTAATTTGTCGTGGTAGTGTATTCCAGTCCAAGGATCTCTAAAATCAGCCAACCACTTTAAGGCGTGTTTTTTGGATAAGGCTGCCCCGATTAAGTGTACACTATGCGGGGGGCCTGTGGTGATGACCCAATCGTATTCGATAAGATCTGGTTGATTATTGGCCCAATGCACTGCCTTAGTCACCCACCCCACTCGCGCATCTGGCACCCAAAAGTTTCCCCGTATCCAAAGCATGAACCGTTGTATGTGACTGGGTTTTGTGGGAACGATACCCCGAGTTAAATTTTTGGTGGATTGGGGAAATAACCATGAAATCCATCGATATGGTTCAGAGATAGGCACTCTTTGAACACGTACATCAGCGGGGATTTCAGCTACTAAGGCCTCATCGATTTGAGGATATTGCGCCCCTTGAGGAACGACCAATGTAGGTTGTACTCCAAATTCTGCCAGGTATTTGGCAAAATATAACCAACGTTGTACCCCTGGACCACCTGCAGGTGGCCAGTAATACGAAAAAATCAACACCTTAAGGGGTTTAGGCATCGGTTGATTTTTTGTAGGTCTTCCAGGATAACAGGCAGAACATAAGTAACCAGAACACTGCAACAGCTACTTGTATCCGGCCACCCAAAATCACCACGTTTGGTTCGAATTTAAACGAAATCTGATGACTGCCTGAAGGGATCAGTAAGGCCCTTAGGGCATAATTCACCCGATAATGAGGTACTTGTTGACCATCGATATAGGCATTCCAACCTGGTTGATAATACCACTCAGAAAAGACAGCCAACCGTTCTGAATTTGTCTGGCTTTGGTATTGGAGGTGGTTGGGGGCATGGTTTATCAAATTGATTTGATCCAATGAATCGGCCGCCCATTGCTGTCGTTTTAAGTCGCTTTTTTCATCGACAAGCGCCACATAACGGGTGTTAATCACCGCTAGATCCTGCATTACCTGATCCAAATTCTGAGCTACTTGAACCTGTTCGACAAACCATGCTGGCCCATTGGCGTCGGCATTTCGGGTTACTTGACGCTTTCCATTTTCATCGGATTGAACCACATACTTCACATTGAGCATATTGAGTGGTTCTTGTACCCCTTTCATCAAATGATAATCAAAAATTTCCTGGATAAACCTTGGCTTAGCCGCGTGATATCCTCCAATAGATCTGTGAAAAAATGATGATTTAGACCCATTTAATCCCTCGTCTAAATCAAATACGCGATAATACGTGGTGTCTTGTTGAATCAGTTGATCTACATCGCTTGGGGCAAATGGACGTTTCATCTGAAGCGCAGGCACAAAATCATCACTGTTGACATATCGTTTGGCTACACCTCCCAAATCAACGATCAACAGAACGCCCAACACTAAATACCTTAACGACTCAGACCATTTACGTCCCCAATATATTAGGGAAACGCACAACACACCAAAGGCAAATGACCTAAACAGATCGGAGAGATAGGCTGATTTTCGGTCTTGCTGTAACAGAGAAACGAATTCATCTCCGTAATACGATTGGTACGTCACATCACTAGCAGATGTGTAGGAAGACAAAAAATAGCCAAGCCCTAGGATGGAAAATACCCCCCCTAGTATCCATAACAATCGAATGATGGTTTTATCTTGTTGTTTCACCTCTAGTGAATTCCAGGACTGAAGCCCCAATATCCCTAAAAGCGGTATGGAAAACGACAGGATGACTTGAATGGAGGTTACCGCCCGGAATTTGCTGTACAGAGGAAAAAAATCAATCATCCATCGGGTAACTAGACCTGCATGATCCCCCCAAGAGAGTACCAGGGCACATACCGAACCGATCACTAGGGGCCATCTTAAAGACCCCTTGTACGTTAACATACCAAGCAAAAACAAAACAAAGATGACCATGCCTAAATAAGCAGGCGCCCCAACATATGGCTGGTCACCCCAATAAAGTGGAAGATTTTGCGTCCACTCCAATGCTTGACTCGGTGTTAATCCGTTATCTTGTAACCAGGTATAGAAAACAGAGTCTGCACCTAGATTTTCGCTATTTGAGCCTCCCTTTAATCTAGGAACTAATAGATTAAATGACTCGAAAATCCCGTAACTGTATTCAGTGATGTATCCGTAATCCAAACCTTCACTAACCGTTTTTGGGGCACCATCAGGATCTAGGGTCAATTCAGAAGCGCCACGCGTACTCCATGCGCTATACTGGGCAGTGGCCATCATATTTGATGCATTAAAGGCCAAGGAAGCAATCAATGCGATCAAAAACACAAGTGATTTAGTTAAATAGTCGCCCACTTGGGAAGACTTAACAGCCTGATAACTCCAAAAAATTAGAGCGACACCAACCAACATCATTAGATAATACGTCATTTGTATATGATTGGCCGCAATCTCTAATCCTAAGGTTAATGCAAGTAAAAGTCCCCCCCAAAGTTTATCCCGTTGAAACAACCAAACTACCGAGGCAAAAACCAAGGGAAAATACCCCAAGGCGTGCGCTTTAGCGTTGTGTCCCACACCGATGATGATCACTAAGTAGGTTGACAAACCAAAGGCTAATGATCCAAGAATAGCCTGTCGCCAAGGGACCCGTAGACTGATCAATAAACAGTAAAAACTGAATAGATATAAAAACAAATAATCAGCTGGTCTGGGTAAAAAACGTATGGCTTGATCGATCCATTTGATCCAATGATTTGGATACTGGGCGCCTAATTGAAAACTCGGCATTCCGCCAAAGGCATTGGAGACCCAGAAAGGTTCCTCTCCGGTGGTTTCTCGAAAGTCACTTTGTTCTCGGGCCATCCCCAAATACTGAACGATATCCGATTGAAAAAGAGATTTGCCTTGAAGAATTGGGTAGAAATAAAGCACTGAAAATAAGGCAAACCCAAAAACAACGCACACATGGATCCAAAGACCCTTAAACTTTCCTAGTTGACTCATTTTATTTCTTCGAAATCAATGTATTCTCCCACTACTTCTTTGGCTTTATTCGTTTTTTTGGGAGCTGTTTTTTCTTCTTGTGCGCCAAATCCAAAACTATGGGGGACACCCATTTGTTTTTTGGCCCATCGCTGGACGACAAAAACCAAAAGCCATGGAACTACTCTTTTGACTATCCAACCAAACAAATAAAATCCCAGTACGATATACAGAAAGGTTTCCATGTTTTCGGTTTGTTTACCTAAATTTAGATCAAAAATACAACGAAGCTACTTAGTGTACACCTCAAATCACAGATTATCGACAATTCTTTGTAGTTTATCCTTAGCCCTATTTAGTGCTGGAGCTTCTTTGTTTGGGCAATATACGGACATCATTAATTCCAACCGACCAGGTAATTCCATGGGCGCTTACTCCGTAGGAAAAGGAGTCCTTCAATGGGAACTGGGCGGGGTTTTTGACCAACAAGAACACCAGTTATTTAGGTATAAGTCCATGATATACCAACAAGAGCTTAGCATGCGCTACGGGTTGATTGGGGAACGATTAGAAATAAGTGCGCAGTGGGGATACCAGTGGGAAAGCACCTTAGGATCGACCTTTAAAGATATTCATCAATCAGATATTGTCCTCAAACTACTGTTGTTTGACCCCTACAAAAACCCCCAATTTGATGCCGTCAACCTGTATTCTTGGAAAGACCAACATAGATTTAAACTCAAAAGGCTCCTTCCCGCTATATCGGTAGGCATAGGGTATCACTTTTTTAGTCCTACAAATTTATTTAATTCATGGTACCCTACTAACTCACCAAAGTTTGTAGTGTTTACTCAAAATAGTTTGTCCAATAGGCTGGTGCTGGTGACTAATCATATATGGGACCACGTTCAAACTGATTGGCCTGAATACCGATTTCTCGCCTCACTAACCCATACTTTGGGACGAGATTGGAGTGTTTTTTATGAATCTGAATTCATTAAAAATGACCTGTATGCCGACCACTTACTACGGTTTGGCGGGGCGTTTTTACAAACCAAAAATCTGCAATGGGACGCCCATTTTGCCCTTAACTTCAAGGAAACTCCCAGAAGAAAAACTATCGGCATGGGGATCTCTTACCGTATTGACCCGCATAACTAATTATATGATCCAGATTGTTCCAGCACACACCAAAAAACTAGTACATGCATTTGCTAAATTTCCGTTTAGTTTATACCGCAATCACCCCTATTGGGTTCCTCCAATAATTGATGCGGAGTTGGCCTCCTGGGACAAATCAAAAAACCCTGTATTTGATCATGCAGAGGCCGATTTTTTTCTGGCGTACAAAGATGATCAGCTAGTCGGTCGGGTAGCTTGTATCGTAAACCACACGGAGGTGAAGCAGCAAGGTATTGCCAAGATGCGTTTTGGGTGGTTTGATTTCATCGACGACTACGAGGTATCTAGCGCATTATTGAACCATGTAGCCGAATACGGCAGACAACGCGGATTGGCGTTTATGGAAGGTCCTGTAGGTTTTTCCAATTTAGATAAGGTCGGGGTGATGACTTCTGGTTTTGACCATATAGGAACCATGATTACCTGGTACAATCACCCGTATTATGTCGACCATTACCGCAGGTTTGGCATGACTAAAGAGAAAGGATATTTAGAAAGTAAATTTTTACTCAGTTCCATAGATGGAAACAAATACAACCGTTTAGCTCAAATTGTGGCTGAGCGATTTAAGCTCAAGACACTCAATTTCAAAAAAACGGCTGAACTCCTACCCTACACGGATGCCATGTTCGATCTATTTAACCAGACTTATGCCTCACTGTCGTCTTTTGTGCCCATAGCTCAAAAGGAAAAAGAATACATGACTAAACAGTTTATCGGATTTATCAACCCCAGCTATATCAAATTTGTGGTGGATGAACATGATAAAATGGTGGGATTTGCCATCACCATGCCCTCTTTTTCTAAGGCTTTGCAAAAAGCTAAAGGCAAATTATTCCCCTGGGGATGGTGGCATTTAATTCAAGCCAAAAAGAACAACCCCGATGCGGTGTTCTACCTCATCGGGGTCCTTCCTGAATACCAAAATAAAGGGGTTACGGCTCTTTTGTTTGACGCTTATTACAAAACCTACCTCAAGGAAGGCGTGGTTACCTGCTATAGGACTCCAGAGTTAGAAGACAACACAGCCATTATGAAGCTATGGGTCGACTTTAATCCAGAGGTACACCAAACAAGATGCACCTTTAAAATGGATCTTTAACCCTCCATCTGAGCCGCTACAGCAGCTGATAGACGTTGGTAGGTTCCGTTTTCTAGACGCTCTCTAATCGCAGAGAATGCGTCCAAGGTGATTTGAATATCTTCCATGGTATGAACAGCCGTAGGAATCAATCTCAACAAAATCAAGCCTTTAGGAATCACTGGATAAACAACTATAGAACAAAAAATTCCATAGTTTTCTCTCAGATCCTTCACGAGCGCCATAGCTTCAGGGATGCTTCCTTTGAGATAAACGGGGGTTACGCAAGTAGAGGTGGTTCCTAAATCGAATCCGCGCTCGCGCAATCCATTTTGAAGTGCGTTTACATTCTCCCAAAGTTTATCCTTGAGTTCTGGTCTAGATCGCAATAGCTCCAAACGTTTAAGTCCCCCTTTAACAAAAATCATGGGGAGCGCTTTAGCAAACATTTGAGAACGCAAATTGTATTTTAAGTAGTCGATAACTTCTTGATCAGCAGCTAGAAAAGCTCCAATTCCTGCCATAGACTTGGCAAATGTGGCGAAGTATACGTCGATTTGATCTTGTACACCTTGTTCCTCACCGGCACCAGCACCTGTTTTTCCCAGGGTTCCAAATCCGTGCGCATCATCGACCAACAACCTAAAGTTGTATTTTGATTTTAGTGCAGCTATTTCTTTGAGTTTACCTTGCTCACCGCGCATACCGAAAACACCTTCAGTGATGACCAAGATCCCTCCTCCAGTTTGCTCCGCCATTTTTGTAGCGCGATCTAAGTTCTTTTCAAGACTTTCAATATCGTTGTGCTTGTAGGTAAATCTTTTACCCATGTGCAAACGTACTCCGTCAATGATACACGCGTGTGCATCCACGTCATACACGATGATATCGTCTTTAGAAACCAATGCATCAATGGCGGACATAATGCCTTGATAACCAAAATTCAATAGGTAAGCTGCTTCTTTTCCTACAAAATCAGCTAACTCATTTTCTAGTTGCTCGTGGAAATCAGTGTGTCCAGACATCATGCGCGCCCCCATCGGATAGGCAGCACCGTGTTCTGCAGCACTGGCAGCATCAACAGCCATAACTTCTGGATGATGAGCTAGTCCAAGATAATCATTGATACTCCAGGTAATTACTTCCTTACCTTGGAACTTCATTCGGTTAGATATAGCGCCTTCTAGTTTTGGAAAAACAAAATAGCCTTCTGCTTGTGAAGCCCATTTTCCTAAAGGTCCTTTATTCTCTCTAATACGGGCAAATAAATCTCTCATGTGAAGAAAAACATTTTATAATATCCTGCAAAAGTACTGAATTTTAAAACGCTACAACAAAAATATTACCTGACAAAAGGATACTTGCGTAAGCATTTAAGTGTCTGATTTACAGTTAATTGACTAATTAACTAAAGAAGAGGCTACCGGTTTGGATTCGGCTTCCATAAACCCTTGGGCGATCATCCATTCATCGGAATAAATCTTACTCATATACCTGGAACCATGATCAGGGAATATAACCACGACTTGGTCCTTGGGTGAAAAATAACCCTGTTCGGATAATTGTTTCACCGCCTGGAGCGCCGCTCCCGAAGTGTAGCCGACAAAAATTCCCTCGGTTTTAGAAATACTTCTAGCCATATGGGCACTTTCTTGATCAGTTACTTTGACAAATTGATCGATGACAGAAAAATCAGTAGCTGTTGGAATCAAGTTTTTTCCCAATCCTTCAATGCGGTAAGGATAGATTTCATTCGGATCTACCACACCCGTTTCATGGTATTTTTTTAAGATAGATCCATAGGCATCTACCCCAATGATTTTTATGTGGGGATTTTTTTCTTTTAAATACCTACCGATTCCTGAGATCGTCCCCCCAGTTCCGCTACAAGCGACCAAATGAGTGATGGCACCTGAGGTTTGCTCCCAGATCTCCTTGCCGGAAGACCTGTAGTGGGCTTCTATATTAAGGGGATTAAAATATTGATTGATATAAATAGAACCTGGTCTTTCTTGGTGAATTCGCTTGGCCACTTCGTAGTATGATCGAGGGTCATCCGCACTTACGTGTGCTGGACAAACATGCACCTCAGCGCCCATAGCGCGCAGCATATCAATTTTGTCTGGAGAGGATTTCGAGCTGACCGCCAAGACACATTTATAGCCTCTTACCGCACTGACCATGGCTATACTGAAACCTGTATTGCCCGAGGTGGTTTCCACTATGGTATCTCCTGGCTTTAACCGACCTTCTTTTTCAGCTGTTTCAATAATGTGAAGCGCAATTCTGTCTTTAGAGGATTGACCCGGATTCATCGCCTCAACCTTAGCGTAAAATTGACCAGTAAAAGATTCTGTCGTTTTAGACAGCTTAACTATGGGCGTATGGCCTATGAGGGACAGAAGATTGTCAAGTGCTTTTATTGGTTCAGGCATTTAAAGATTTTTTACTGGCTTTTTACTCCGCAAAAATAATACAATTTATTTTAGAGGTCGTCATTTCCACACAAATCAATCATAAAGGCATATTCTTGAGCGATCTCTTTAAGCGCTTCAAATCGACCTGAAGCACCGGAATGTCCTGCTTGCATATTGGTTTGAAACAGCACAATACGGTCGTGGTTATTGTGTATTCTTAATTTAGCTACCCATTTAGCGGGTTCCCAATATTGCACCTGTGAATCGTGATAGCCCGTAAGTACCAAGAGATTTGGGTAGGCCTGTGTTTTGACTTGATCATAAGGACTGTACGCCAACATACGGTAATAATCATCCTCTTGATTCGGGTTCCCCCACTCATCGTACTCTCCCGTGGTTAGTGGAATGGTATCATCCAACATAGTGGTCACCACATCGACAAAAGGAACATTGGCCACAGCCGCCTTAAATAACTCTGGGGCTTGATTTATCACCGCGCCGATCAACAGTCCACCAGCAGAACCTCCATAAGCACAAAGCTTAGAAGCCTCTGTCCATCCAACCTGGATCAAGTGTTTTGCGCAGTGTATAAAATCAGTAAAGGTATTTTGCTTGTGTTCCATTTTTCCTGACTCATACCATGGTCGCCCCAAATATTCACCTCCTCGAACGTGGGCGATGGCATAGACAAATCCCCTGTCCAACAAACTCAAACGCACAGAAGAAAAGTAGGGTTCAATCGTATGTCCATAGGCACCGTACCCGTATAGCAACAACGGCTTTGGACCCGGTTTAGCCCCTTGTCGTCTATAAACCAGCGAAATAGGTACTTGTACTCCATCTGCAGAGGTAGCCCAAACTCGCTCTGAGGCATAATGAGCCGGATCAAAACCACCGTAAACCTCTTGGGTTTTCAAAATTTTCTGTGTTTTATCCTCGAGATGAAAGCTGTAGACAGTACTTGGACGTGTCAGTGAAGAAAAATGATACCTGATTTCTTGGGTGTCAAACTCAGGATGGTATCCCATAGATGCCGTATATGTTTCCCCCTCGAAAGGAAGCAAATAACTCGATTCATCGAGCCAAGAAGTAATACGCATTTGGGTTAATCCACCCTCGCGATAAGTCAACACATGATGGCTGTTAAACAGCGTAAAATCCTCGATTAAACGATCGGGATGGTGTTCGATAAACGGCTCCCAAAAACTAGAATCTGTCTGGGATAATGACGTCCTCATCACTTTAAAATTTTCTGCATCATCTTTGTTGGTGGTGATGTAAAAGTGATCTTTATAATGGGAAATATCGTATTCCACGCCTGTTTCACGCGCGCTAAAACAGGTGAACGACCCCAAAGGTTGATCAGCGCTCAACCAGTAGTATTCCGAAGTAAGTGTGCTTGACGTGCCTATGGTGATAAATGCGCCAGATCTGGACTTGGACACGAAGACATCAAAAGTTTCATCCAACTCTTCATAGACCATTTCATGCGCTTCCAGGGGATCTGCACCTTGTTGTTTTCGGGCTATTGCTTGAAATAAATCGCATCGCCAAACTTGAGCACAACGCAGACTTACAGGGTCTTTAATCGCATAAAACAAATACCTGCTGTCCTGAGACCAACAGGCATTCCCCGGGGTATTGGCCACCTCAAAATCTAGAATGACTCCTGTTTCAAGGTCTTTAACCTGTAGGGTGTATTGACGTCTTGAAACGCGGTCTACACTAAAAACCACATACCGATTATCGGGGCTTACTGAAAAATGACCCAATTGATAATAGGAATGTCCTTGCGCCATTTCATTGACGTCAAACAACAATTCTTCTGGGGATACGCCCAATTCTTTCTGTCGCACATACACAGGATATTGTTGCCCTAATTGATATCTAGTAATGTACCAATATCCGTTCTTGAAGTAGGGAACAGATTGATCGTCCTCCTTGATTCTGGCACGCATCTCTTGATACAACTCCTGCTCCAAAGACTTGGTATGGGCAGTCATTTGATCGTAGTAAGCATTCTCTGCCTCTAAATAAGTAAGCACATCCGGATGATCGCGTTCATTCATCCAAAAGAATGGATCTATGCGCTCATGTCCGTGAATAGAGAGTTTCTTGGGTCTTTGCGGGGCAACGGGTGGTGTAGGATTCTTTTTCATCGGGGGCAAATATACCCATTATGCCACAGAAAGTTGATCAAGAAAGGTCAGTACCCGATCGTGCATGGCATCCGTGTAATCCAGATGTGTCACCATACGCCATTTGCCCTCGCCCATCTGAGAAATTCTTAGGTGTATGTGCTCCATCTCCTGAACAAATCTTTGGGAAGACATCAGCGATTCATCCAAAGTAAAAATCACAATATTGGTTTCGCATGGCTCGACTGATTGCACCCAATTTTTACCAGCCAGCGCATTGGCCAATTCGCCTGCTTTTTTATGATCCTCCACCAACCTAGCTCGATGGTTATCCAAGGCATAAATACCCGCTGCTGCTAGGTAACCCGCTTGTCTCATCCCACCGCCAAAAACTTTGCGCACGCGTATCAATTGCTGCACAAAATCTTTGCTTCCAGCTACCACAGAACCTACTGGGGCTCCTAGGCCTTTGCTCAAACAAACACTGATTGAATCGAAAAGGGCGCCAAAAACACGGGGATCTTCCCCCTGAACAGCTAGCGCATTCCATAAACGGGCTCCGTCCAAGTGATAGCCTAGAGCATTTTGTGCGCATACCTGATTGATTCGTTTT
>JBEAQS010000009.1:0-4212 GCA_041163765.1 Bacteroidota bacterium
ACCTCTTGAGCTCCACCTGCAGCCAATCGAAATCCTGTCATCACCTCATCAAAGACCAAGAGGACCTCATGCTGGGTGCACAGTGATCTCAATCCATGAATAAAATCAGGATCCGGAAGGACACACCCCATATTACCTGCCACAGGCTCGATAATTACAGCAGCTACATGACCTTGGTGCGCTTCCAGTAATTCGGCCACACAGGCTAGATTATTGTAGGGTGCCAACAGGGTGTCTTTGGCAGTTCCCTGAGTAACCCCAGGACTGCTGGGGTGTCCAAAAGTAACGGCGCCACTTCCTGCTTGAATCAGAAATGAATCTGAATGTCCGTGGTAGCAGCCAGAAAACTTGATAATGCGGTCTTTACCTGTGAATCCGCGCGCCAGCCTGATGGCACTCATACACGCTTCCGTACCCGAATTGACAAACCGGATCTGATCGATGTTGGGGACCATTTCAATGGCCAATTTGGCGAGTTCAGTCTCTATTTCTGTGGGTGTTCCAAACGAAGTGCCTTTTTGTGCCCGGTCCACGATGGCTTTGATTACCTCCGCATGAGCATGGCCCAAAATCAATGGACCCCAAGAAGAAATATAATCTATATACGCATTGCCGTCAACATCGTACAGGTATGCTCCTTGGGCGCGATCAATAAACACCGGGGTGCCTCCGACCGATTTAAACGCTCGGACAGGAGAGTTTACCCCTCCTGGGATAAATTGTTGCGCCTCTTGAAAAAGTGAACTACTTCTTTGATATCTCATTGCTTAGGTAAAATTAACACTTGTCCTACAGACAAATTAGTGGTAGTCAGTCCATTGAGCTGCATGAGCACCTCTACGGTGGTTCCGTATCTCTTGGATAGGGAATAAAGTGTTTCCCCTGGCTGAACCACGTGATTTGGCGGCAAGGTGCCTGAGGAAGCATCAGATGATTTATCCTTTTTGGCTGGGGTGATTTTCTTACCCACTGACTTTGCCTTTTGAGAAACCACTTCTTTTAACCCCAATCTTATTTTCTTGTCGTATTTGTGCAGGTCGTACTGTTCGATGTATTTAATCAGCTTTTGGGGATATGCGGGATCCGTAGCATACCCTGCCTTTTTCAGACCCTCCGCCCAAGCTTTGTAATTCTTAGTGCTGTAATCAAATAAGAACGCATAACGATCTCGACCGGTCAAAAATTCTGAATGGTCCCTAAAGGATTGTTTGGGATTTTTGTATTTCCGGAAACATTCGCCTTTTTCATCGTCGTCGTGGTACACTTTTTTCCCCTTCCAGGTATTGTGGCATTTGATCCCAAAATGATTGTTGGATTTTCTGGCCAGCTCACTTTTTCCAGAACCACTTTCCAAAATTCCTTGCGCTAGAGTAATGCTGGCGGGAATTCCGTGTTTTTTCATTTCCTTACGGGCTATTGGTGCATATTTTTGGACATAGGCCGCCACATCTGATTGACTGGAAGAAGTGGATGAATGGGTGTTGTTTTTTAAAGCACCACAAGATGCTACGACCAATGCGCTTAGGGCCAATGCCCAACTTTTAAATTTCATACGTCAGGGTGGGTAATTTTTGTTGAACACATAGTTGATTGAAGCCCGCATTTCCCTGCAAACCCCCGGTGTGAATCACCAGAATTCGGTCCTTGGGTGAAAACCATCCCTTTTGGGCTAGATCCTCGATACCGTAGAGTACTTTGCCCGTGTAAATGGGGTCCAAAGGCACTTGGGTCACTTGGTAAAATCGATTGATCCATTCGATGAGTTCTGGTTGAAACTTGGCATATCCACCCCAGTGGTATTGATCGAACAACACACCTTGGGTGGACGATCCAAAAATACGAACTTCCTCGGCTGGTTTCATTCCTTTCAACGCCCAAAATCCCAAAATTTTTTGGTCGGTGGTATGCGTCCCTTGGAGCAATCCGGAGAGGGTGCCCCCAGTACCTACCGCTGTGGCTATGTGCGTATATCGGGCTGATTCCGGCCCCAATATTTCAGCGCAACCCCGAACTGCTAGCTTGTTATTACCTCCCTCAGGCAACACATAACTTTTACCCCATCGATCTTGAAGTTCAGCGATCCATCTTGGATCCGATTTTAAATCGTACTCTTTGCGAGACACAAAAACTAATTTCATCCCTAAAGAGGCAGCTTGCTGTAAGGTGGGATTCAAGGGCTGATCCGCTAACTCTTCTCCTCGGATGACCCCAATCGTTTTCAACCCCATTTTTGAACCTGCATGGGCCAAAGCGTGGATGTGGTTAGAAAAAGCTCCGCCAAAGGAAAGGATTTGTTGATGACCCTTGGATATTGCCTCCTCTAGGTTGTAGCGCAGCTTACGCCACTTGTTTCCCGAAAGTTCAGGAAAGACCAAGTCCTCCCTTTGTATATGAACCTCAAGACCTTTCGACTGCCAATGGACCGAACCATGACTGATATCTTGTATCGGACCCCGGTGATATGCCTGGGGACTATGTAGTAGCTCGAACGACATGCATGAAAGGTATGAAATGATTAATTTTGCTCCCTAAACTAGCCTGATGAACCTACCCACAGAAGAAGGAGATTTTTATTGGACCCCGGAGGGATACAAGGTATTCACAGAACAGTACCATTTAAAAAGAGGGTACTGTTGCAAGAGCGGATGTCGTCACTGTCCGTATGGATTTGACCCAAAAAAAGGATATTGATCAGCGAGCAGCCTGAAGCCAATCAGCAGCTGCAGACACCGCTTGATCAAGTCCACCAGGGTTTTTACCACCCGCTGTGGCAAAAAATGGTTGCCCCCCGCCTGAGCCCTCGATGTATTTGCCCAACAGCTTGACAGCCTCTCCAGCGTGAAGTCCCCGATCGGCGACTAACTCTTTAGACACATAACAGCTAATCATCGCTTTGTCGTCTTGAGCCGTTCCCAACACAAGCACTAAATTATCCAGCTGCGCCCCAATCTGAAAACAAAGATCTTTGACCAATCCAGGGGCTAAATCCACCTTTTGAGCAATCAGTTTTATTCCGTTGACTACTTGGATGCTATCGATCAAGCCTTGTTTTAGCCCCATGGCTTTTTCCTTCATGATCGATTCCAGTTCTTTTTTAAGCAACTGATTTTGTTCCTGTAACTGCTTGACCTGAGCCAGTGGATCACCCGTCGCGTTAAGCACTTCCTTTACGGCTGTCAACTGCTTGTAATGATCCATAAAGTATGTGCGTACCGCATCTCCGGTAATCGCTTCTATACGGCGAATACCTGCAGCGACTGCGGTTTCTGAGACAATTTTAAAGTGCCAAATGTCCGACGTATTGGCTACGTGTGTACCCCCGCACAGTTCAATGGATGAACCAAACCTGATGGTGCGCACAGCATCGCCATATTTCTCGCCAAACAGGGCCATAGCACCCTGTTCAACCGCCTGCTCCATGGGAACCATGCGTTGTTCCACCAAAGGAATTTGACTCTCGATCCGCGCATTGACAAATTGCTCAACAGCCTCTAATTCCTCTTGGGTCAATTTGGCAAAATGCGAAAAGTCAAAACGCAAATACTTAGAGTGAACCGCAGATCCTTTTTGGGTGACGTGGGTTCCCAAAACACTGCGCAATGCCTGATGCATCAAATGGGTTGCCGAGTGGTTTTGGCTTGTTCTAGCTCGTTGAAGCCGGTCAACTACCGCTTTAAATTTACCGTCCAACTCCACAGGAAGCTGTTTGGCAAAATGAACGATTTCTTGGTTTTCCCGTTTGGTATCAATGATGTAGGTGATGTTGCCGTTTGGGGCCTCCAAATATCCTTTATCCCCTACCTGTCCCCCACCCTCAGCATAAAACGGGGTTAGATTAAACACTAATTGATACAGCACCCCTTCTTTTTGAGAAGTCATTTTGCGGTATTTCACCAAGCGAACATCCACCTCCAAGGTGTCATATCCCACAAATTCTTGTTGGTCATCTTCACGCAAAACCACCCAATCCTCCTTGTCGATTTGAGCGGCTTTTCTGGAACGCGCTTTTTGCGCTTCCATGGATTTGGCAAATCCCTCCTGGTCCAACCCAAAACCTTTTTCAGACAGAATCAATGCCGTAAGGTCAATGGGAAAGCCAAAGGTGTCGTATAACTCAAAAGCTTTATCTCCTGGAAGCACCTTGGTGTTCAAACCCGCCACCAATACATCCAGCAATTGCAGCCCTTGGTCCAAGGTCTTTAAAAAGGACTG
>JBEAQS010000010.1:0-8875 GCA_041163765.1 Bacteroidota bacterium
ATAATATTAGTGTTTATACTATGCAAAAAGCTTGTTTTTGGTTAATCGTATTGTAAGATATCACAAATTTGTTGATAGGTTATTATAACCTAATTCACCACTACACAAAGTCAACCTAAACCTCCCCAATTTCCCCCAAGAACAGGGTAGTATAACGGTATAAAAAGAATAATTTTTGAACCTGCCGAGCACCCCCAGGAGCACCCTCGGGAAATGAAAAAACCCGTAAGTCCTTGTTGTATAAGGGTTTACGGGTTTTGGGTGGTGGTACCTCCAGGAATCGAACCAGGGACACATGGATTTTCAGTCCATTGCTCTACCAACTGAGCTAAGGTACCGAGCGCCGAAGCGGATGCAAATATAAAGGAAATTTAGGATTAGCAAACAATTTGTGCAAAAAGAAAAGGAGAGTGGGGGAGATTTGCCATATTTGCGTGTGCATTGTACGGTAGATATAGGGAATACCCGGATTAAGGTGGGTTTGTTTGACGCTCAGGGTCAGGGAGTTGCGTATGCAACTTTTGGGGCTGAGCAGTTTACATCGGAATTTGCCGTGTGGGTGGGTGATTACAGTGAGGTGAGTGAGGTGGTGGTGTCTTCGGTGGCTGGTGTACTGGATGCTTCGTATTGGGGTCAGGTTTTTCCACAGGCTGGTCTGTGGTTTATGGAGGACCTGGTGATGCCTTTTGAGTCGGCGTATGGTCCTGGTTTAGGGGCTGACCGTAAGGCGGTATTGGCCGCTGCTTGGTCGCTGTATCCTAAGCAGAATTGTTTGGTGGTGGATGCGGGAAGTTGTGTCACCTATGATTTGCTGTCTGCCGAGGGAATCCATCTCGGTGGAGGAATTGCTCCAGGGCTGCAGATGCGCTTGGATGCGATGCATCAGGGTACGGCTCGATTGCCTAAATTGACTTTTGAGGCGGCTGATTCGTTATTGGGATTAGATACTCAGAGCTGCATGAGTACGGGGGCTGCTTCTGGGATGGTTTTTGAAATTGAAGGTTGGTATGAAGCCTTGAGCGCGCAATACGGTGATTTAACACTTATTTTAACAGGGGGGGATGCTGAATTTTTGTCTGTGCGTGTAAAAAAAGCCATCTTTGCCGAACCTTATTTTTTGTTGCAGGGCCTCAATGCTTTGCTGGAATACCAAAAGTCACTATGAATAAATACTTATTGTTGTTTTGTGCATTGGCCTGGGCAGGAATTTCTTGGTCTCAGCAGTCCACAGTATCACCGTACTCTTTTTTTGGCTTTGGTCAACAACAACGCGTCAGTACCGCTGAAAATGAGGCGATGGGCGGAATTACGCTCTATGGAGATTCCATCCACGGAGCATTGAATAACCCAGCTTCACTGGGTAAACTCAAGCTGACCGTATACAGTTTAGGGTTATCCCGCACTCAATCTGATCTTACTTCAGATTCAGGCAGTCAGTCAGGGTCCTCTACACGTCTTTCGTATCTGGGTATTGCCTTTCCCATCACCCCAAAAGCTTCTTTTGGTTTTGGGGTAGTTCCCTACGCAGCTATGGATTACAACCTTTTTTCTGAGTCTGAAGACAGCGAGGGGGTGACCAGTAAAAACTTGTTTCAAGGAACTGGAGATTGGAGCCGTATGTATTTTTCTGGCGGTTGGAATCTGAATAAATACCTATCTGTAGGTGCTTCGATGAACGCTCATTTCGGTTATGTGGAAAAGCAGCGCATTCAATCGCTTGACGCACTTATACTGGGAACCTTTGAACGTAAATTTTCTAGAATACGGGGAATTGGATGGACTTTGGCGGCCAATGCGGAGCTTCCTTTGAGTTCTTCACTCACTTTGTTTGGAACCGCTCAAGTACAGACCCAGGCGTCATTGACTTCCGAAAACACCCTTGAGTTAGGGTCTATTGTCATGTCCTCAAACCAGAAGGTAGAGGTAGAGGAGGTTGATTTGAGCGGGTCAGGTATGGTTGAGACGGATTTAGTACTGCCTACAGTCAATCGTTTAGGGATAGGCCTAGGTAAAGACATGAGTTGGTTGGTGTCTGCTGAGTATGAAATGCAGGACATGGGCGCCTTGCAAAGCGAGTTTTTAACCCAAAGTCAAGTTCAGTATGCTCAGGCATCCACGTGGAGAATCGGCGGGTACTGGGTGCCTTCGTTTGATACATTTGCCAAGTACAGACAGCGGATTACGTACCGATTTGGTGGGTACTTGACCGATACGGGGATGATTGTTCAAAATCAACCCATCGAAGAGTCTGGCATTACTTTTGGTGTAGGTTTACCATTGAGCGGCACTTTTTCTAACCTGAACCTCAATGTGGGCGCCGGCAAAAGAGGTACCACTCAAGGAGGTCTGATCGAGGAGCAATTCGTGAAATTTTCACTGGGTCTCTCCTTAAATGACCGTTGGTTTGTCAAGAGAAAAATAAATTAATTATTTTAGCCCCTTTCTAAACGATTAAACTAAGGAATTATGAAGCAGTTATTCGCGATGTTGGCCGCCGTAGGTCTGATGAGCACTTCAGTGATGGCTCAGGCCTCTCAAGAGGAGTGTATGACCAACTTGTCTATCTTTTCAGAGTACGTGAAAGTGAAGAATTTTGACGCTGCCTATGAGCCATGGAAGCAAGTGTATGAAAATTGCCCAGAGCTAAACTACGCTACTTTTTCCTATGGAGAACGCATTCTAAACCACCGAATTGATAAGGCAACTGGCGCAGCTAAAGAAGCTGAGGTAAAAGCCCTTTTGGATTTGGTAGCTAAAACCCGTACTTATTTTCCAGATCGCGCTACACTAGCTAGCGTGTTGATCGATGAGGCTATTATCAAATCGGACAACAAAATGGGGACTGACCTAGAGGTCTTTCAACTATTGGACCGTGCCGTGAATGAAGATGGCGCTAATTTTAAGAATCCTAAAGCGATCTATTTATACTTTTCTGTATTGGTTGATTTGAACGCTGCCGGTCAGAAGGATTTGGATGAGGTATTTGCCGCTTACGATGTGGTGAAAGAAAAAATCGATGAGGAGTTTGCTTCGTTGAACAAAACAGCGGCGACTTTGTCAGACAAACAGGATGCGGGAACTGCGCTTACTTCTAGAGAAGAGCGTATGTTACAAGTGGCTGAAAATAACTCCAAAGTGTTTAACCAAATCTCTGAGAGCATCGATGTAAAGCTGGGTAACTTAGCTAACTGCGATAACTTGATTCCTTTATACCAAAGAAATTTTGCCGCTAAAAAAGGAGATATTCGTTGGGTGAAAGGTGCGGTAAGTCGCATGTTTGCTAAAGAGTGTACGGATGATCCACTTTTTGTGAAATTGGTGGAGGCGCAAAACGCCTTAGATCCTTCTGCGGATGCCTATTTCTATCTAGGGATGTTGAAGCAAAAGCAAGGAAACAACAATGGAGCCGTTGCTGACTTTAACAAGGCTGTTGAGATGGAAGGCGATGCTAAAAAACGCAGCGCTATTTTCTACAAGGTAGCTACTACGTATGAAAAGTCTTCGAAGATCAACGCGCGTAATTACGCCCAAAAAGCTATTGCTGAAGATCCTTCTAACGGACGCGCCTATTTGTTAATCGCTCGTTTGTATGCCAATTCAGCGGATGATTGTGGAAAAACCACTTTTGAAAAGCGCGCCATTTATTGGAAAGCGGCTGAGATGGCTGCCAAAGCTGGAAAAGTGGACTTGTCGATTAAAAACATCGCCAACCGTACTTTGGAGAGCTACAATGCAAAAGCGCCTTCAAAGACCGATATATTTGAATCAGGACTTGCTGGCCAAACCATCAGCTTTGACTGTTGGGTGGGCGGTAGTGTTCGCGTCCCTTCCATCTAATGAAGGATCGACCACATAAGGTACAAAGCATTGCCACAACTCTAGTTGTGGCATTCTTTTTTGTGGCTTGTGGGCAGCATGAGCCGGAAGTGATGGGGGTGTCTGGGGATTTGCCTGCGCTATTGCCCCAAGGCATTGCCGATTCATTTTCTTTGAAGTACTATGAATTGCCGGTAGACAGCCTCGAGGCGCCTTCGTACACCAAAAATGCTCAGCACTTGGCTACCCTGGAGAGTGCGCAGTCTTTGGACTACGATCATTTAGCGTTTCCGTTTAAAAAATTTCCCTCTGGCGTAGTGCTCACCGTCTTTGATACGCAAGGTCAGTCAACCCGCATCACGGCTGATCAGGCAGAGGTGTTTTCCCGGACTAGTTTGGTCAACCTAAAGGGTGCTGTGCGCATAGACATGCCCGATGGAAAACGACTGGAAACCGAACAGCTCTACTGGGACCGCAAAGAAAATTGGATTTTTACCGACGGTTCGTTTGTCTTTACCAATCCTGAGGACCAAACAGTGATGTACGGCACCGGTCTGGATTTAAAACGGGATTTTACGTACTTTAACGCCCAGAAAACCTCTGGATTTTTATCCATAAAACAAGACTGATGATCAAGATATTGCGCTTTACTGAATACCTGTATCTCCTAGTGGCTATCATGGCGGCCTATAAAATCATAACTACCTGGGGACAGCCTGACCAACCATTGGCCTTGATGGGTGTGTTTTTGTTGGTTTCTGTGGGGATGTTCTTTTTTCGAAGAAATTACCGCAAAAAGTTCGAACAACGTCAGCGCGACAACAATCCTTCCTAATTGGACTACGCCGTACTTGTCATTATTGTTTCGCTTATCTTTTCCGCCTTTTTTTCCGGAATGGAGATCGCTTATATCTCCTCCAATAAGATCCATATTGAGATCGAAAAAAAGCAGAAAGGGGTGCTTGCCGAAACGTTAAAACGCTTGACAGAACGCCCCTCAAAGTTTATTGCCGCGATGTTGATCGGCAACAATATTGCTTTGGTGGTGTATGGTTTTTATATGGGGGATCTGTTGGTGGAGTGGTTTGCCCAGTGGCCGACCCAGTGGCCCCTATTGCGCTGGATGGTAGAAGAGGGCGCTTTGGTAACCCAAACCATCATCTCCACCCTGGTTATTTTGGTGACCGCTGAGTTTTTACCCAAAGTGCTTTTTCAGATTTACGCCAATACCTTGATAAAAACCTTGGCGATACCAGCCTTCGTATTTTATCAGTTGTTTTCCCTGTTTTCCACATTCGTGATTAAAATCTCCGATGGCATTTTGCGTTTGTTTTTTAACACGAAAGGAGATGAAGTACAGATTGCCTTTTCTAAGGTAGAGCTCGAGGACTACATCCAAGAGCATATGGATCAGGTGGAGGACCAAGATGATGTGGATACTGAAATTCAGATTTTTCAGAATGCTTTGGAGTTTAGCAATGTGAAAGCCCGCGAAATCATGATACCTCGCACCGAATTGATGGCTGTAGCGTTAAGCGATCCCCCCAAAGAGCTGGTCAAGATTTTTTCAGAAACGGGTTATTCTAAATTATTGGTCTATCAAGGGACTATCGACAATATCATCGGTTATGTGCACAGCTATGCGCTGTTTCAAAAACCCAGAACCATCAAAGGAATTTTGATGCCTATTGAGTTTGTGCCTGAAACCATGCTGATCAGCGATATCCTCAATGTACTGACCAAGAAGCGCAAGAGTATTGCGGTGGTCCTCGATGAATATGGAGGTACGTCCGGTATGCTGACCGTGGAGGACATTATTGAGGTGTTGTTTGGAGATATTGAAGACGAACACGATTCCGATGACCTTAGGGAGGAAGTTTTAGGAGCTGAAGGGTATATTTTTTCCGCCCGGTTGGAAATTGATTACTTGAATGAAACGTATGGATTTGCCTTGCCTGAAAGCGAGGAATACACCACACTTGGCGGTTATATCGTCAATGCGCTTGGGGAAATTCCTCAGGCTGCAGAACAGATCGAATTGGGGGGGTATCGTTTTGATGTATTAGAAGTTTCCGGCAACAAGATAGACGCCGTGCAGCTCAGGTATTTAGAAAGGGAATCCTAGCCCCAAGCGTTTTATTATCTCAAAAGAAAATGGTATTTTCGCCACCACTTTAATTTTTTGCACGCATGGCAGTATTAGATAAAATTAGAAAAAGAACCACTGTATTGATCGTTATCATCGGTCTTGCCTTATTTTCCTTTGTAATCTCTGGAATTTTCACCCAAAGTGGGGCCAATGGTCCAGGCGCTGTGGCCGAGGTAAATGGCACTGAAATCTCTTTGGAACAGTTCCGACAAAAAATGGAAGCTGCCGCACAACGCGCTGGTGGCCAAGCCTCTTCTGCGCAAATCGCCGAACAGGTCTGGAATGCAGAACTCAGAAAAGTGTTGATGGAAGAAGCCTTTGACGATTTAGGTATCGATATTGAGGGAGACCAAATCATCGATTTTTTGGCTACCGTTCCCGGTTATGCTGAGGCACCCGAATTCCAAGCAGACGGAGTGTTTGATCCTTCCGTATTTGTGGCCGCTGTGGCCCAGTGGAAGGCCAATGATCCCGCGCGCTACCAAATGTGGTTGCAAGATGAGCTGGCTATTTCTTTGAGCGCTAAAGAACAATCGTACAACAGCCTTTTAGCGGGTTCTATCTACACAACAGTAGCTGATGCCAAAGCGGCGCACAAGAAGGCCAATGCTCAGGTAGATCTGTCATTTGTTCAATTGCCATACACCTTGATCGCTGATGCTGACTCAGAAGTGAGTGTGGATGAGATCAAAGCCTACATGAATAAGTATCCTTCTCGTTTTGAGCAGAAAGAAGCCCGTACCTTACGCGCAGTGTATATCCAAGAATTGCCTTCTGCAGCGGATGAAGCAGTGGTTGAGCAAGAGATGACTGCCTTGATTGAAGGTTTTAACACTGCTGAAGATCTAGGCGCATTCCTACAAGCTAACTCGGTACAATCCTTGGATACAACGTACTACAGTGAGCAAAATTTGAATACTTCATTCTCCAAGCAAATCATTGCCAGTGGCGTTGGTCAGACTTTTGGACCCTACCGCGAAAATGGACAGTTAAAATACAGTAAATTACTTGGGGTAAAACCCAATGGTTGGGCACGTGCTAGCCACGTGTTAATCGGTTGGTCTGGTGCTGAACGCGTTCGTCCTGATGTAACCAGAAATCAAGAGGAAGCACGAGTGCGCGCCTTGGAGGTATTGGCCAAAGCCAAAGCTCCTGGAGCTGATTTTGCTGCACTAGCTCGTGAGTTTTCTGATGGACCTACGGCACAAAACGGAGGAGATCTAGGATTTTTTGGTCCTGGTGAAATGACCCCAAAATTCAACGACTTTGTTTTTGGAAAATCAGTAGGCTCCATCGAATTGATCGAAACAGAATTTGGCTACCACGTGGTTAAAGTGGAAGAGAAACAACCTTCTTATCAAGTAGCTCACTTAACGAAGGATATTGCTCCTTCTGAGCAGACCATCAATGAATTGTTTACCAAAGCGGCAGCTTTTGAGATGGAAGCCACCAAAGATCCGCTTAAATTTGAGGAGGTAGCTAAAGCACAAAACCTTTCCGTATTCCCCATCAATAAAATTGGGACCATGGAAGAGAACCTTCCCGGTATCGGACTGCAAAGAGGTATTGTTCAGTGGTCGTTCTTGCCAGAAACTGAAGTAGGTGACATCAAGAAATTCAATGTGGCCAATGGATACGTGATTGTACAACTCGTCACCAAATTGCGCCAAGGGATGATGGATGCGGCAGATGCGGCACTTACCGTAATCCCTGTATTGCGCAACGAGAAAAAAGCGGCTGCGCTTAAGGCTGAGTACCAAGGGTTGACCTTGGAGGCTGCTGCTGCTAAAGCAGGTGTTGCTGTGCAACAAGCTACGGCGATGACTGCGCAAAGCCCTGTATTACCTGGTGCTGGAAGAGAACCATTCGTGGTCGGATATGCATTTTCTCTAGAGGCAGGTGCATCTTCGGGACCATTGAAAGGAAACAGCGGTGTATTCTTGGTGCAAGTCAACCAAAAACGTTCCGCAGAAGATTTAGCGGACTACAAAGTTTTGGCGCGTTCTCAAAATGCGGGTCAGGTCAACTTAGCTCCGTACCGCGCCTATTCAGCGCGTGTGAATGCGGCTAAAATTGAAGACAACCGCTATTTGTTTTACTAGTAGTTTGCTAGCGTTACAAAAAGAGCGATCCCTGCCTGCGGCAGGGATCGCTCTTTTTTTGGGGTATTTGGTGTACAGTTTTGAGTCGAATGGGGTTAGTGGAAGCGCACTACTTCCGCAAAAGGCAGGCAGGTGGTGAATCCTTTGGCCTTGAAATAGTCGCTTGGTCCACAGGCCAGTACAAAGTCACCCCCCCAAGCGCCCAGGCTTTTGATGGATCCGGGATAATCGGCAAACCATCGCTCCCGAGCCGTGGGTACCTGCAATAGGCTGGCCAATAGTTGCTCGTGGCGGCTTACCAGTTCGTTCCAGTGATCAGTTGACTGACAATCGGTCATCTCTACTGTGAGCCTCGAGATTTGATCTACTAGGGGTTGTTTAGGGCCTGTAGCGGCTCTGTAGTGCGCAATGGCACTCTGGCTCTGCTGTTTTTGTTCTAAGTAAACCAAGTGAAGTTGATCCGCAAACGGTGGTTTCCAATCCACCGGGGTGGATTTTGGTCCTTGGGCCGTCATTTGATAGTGAATCGGGCCCTGAGCTGCGGCGCACGCGAGGTCATAACCGCTCCCAGAAAACCTGCCTTGGGCTAGATCCCAAGCGGATACCTGTGCCCACTGCCCCAATAGGTGAAGCAGGGTGGAAGACGTACCCCAGCCCCACGCCCGATTAAAATCGAGATAAGTTTCCACCAACACACCTTGTGGGTATAGTTCGGCCAAGTTAAATAAGGGGTTGAGCCATTGACAGCGGTGCAACAGCTCAAGGAGGTGTTTTTCTTCAGGTGTTGTTTGGGCGGCCTGGGGGGAGT
>JBEAQS010000011.1:0-8263 GCA_041163765.1 Bacteroidota bacterium
ATGTCGCACAAACCCACCATTATTGCCGTAGCTACCCCCTCAGGTAGTGGAGCCATCGCTGTGATTCGTTTATCAGGTCCTCAAGCTATTCTATGGGTGAACGATTGTTTTCAATCCATCAAACCCAAAAAATTAATCGACCAAAAGTCCCACACCGTTCATCTGGGTTATTTGCACGATGGCCCAGCCATCATCGATCAAGTTTTGGTGACCTTATTTAGAGGACCGCACTCCTATACAGGTGAAGATGTTGTGGAAATTTCATGCCACGGATCTACCTATATCCAACAGCGCATCATGCAGCTATTTCTTGGTTTAGGGGCCCAAGTAGCTCAAGGTGGTGAGTTTACACTCCGGGCATTTCTCAACGGCAAAATGGACTTAAGCCAAGCCGAAGCAGTGGCTGACTTGATTCAAAGCGAAAGTGAAGCCGCGCACCAAATAGCGGTACAGCAAATGCGCGGGGGATTTGGATCCCAACTCAAAGACCTGCGCGCTCAACTGATGCATTTTGCCTCACTCATCGAACTCGAACTGGATTTTGCCGAGGAAGACGTGGCCTTTGCCGACCGAACTGCCCTACAGGATTTGCTGCAAAACATCAGTGAGGTACTCAGGTCCCTAATCGACTCATTTGCCCTGGGCAATGTTCTGAAAAACGGAGTGCCTGTAGCCATCATCGGCCCGCCCAACGCAGGCAAATCTACCCTGCTCAACACGTTGCTCAACGAAGAGAAAGCACTGATTTCGGATATTCCTGGTACGACCAGGGATGCCATTGAAGACGAGATCAATCTGCGCGGAGTACGCTTTAGGCTGATCGACACCGCAGGAATTCGCCAAACACAGGATGTGGTCGAACAGATGGGGATCAAAAAGTCCTTCGAAAAAACAGGCCAAGCCTCCCTAGTGCTCTATCTATTTGACAGTGTGGAAGCAGCGCAAAACAAGGACTACTTAACCGAATTGATCTCAGGTTTTGATGCGCTAAAGTCGGAGTTTCCCGACAAGCACATACTGCTGCTAGGAAACAAAGCAGATGGACTTACGTTTAGTGAACAATCAACCCTAGAAACTTCACTCCCCCCGTTCACCTTCATCGCGGCCAAAAACAAAACAGGCATTGAATCCTTGATCGATCAACTCTTGGCCCATGTGCTCCAGGGTCGCCACCATCAAGGCAACACTATAGTTACCAATAGCCGACATTACGCATTGCTATTGCTCAGCCAGGAAGCAATCGATCAGGTAAAACTAGGCATTGCTCAACATAGAAGCTCAGACCTACTGGCCGTTGACATACGCCAAGCACTCCAACATTTTGGCGCCATCACTGGAGAAATATCTTCTGATGAACTTCTGGGTAATATTTTTGCTAATTTCTGTATCGGGAAATAATCAACGGTCGTTTTTCCATAAATCGTCAAACTGCGGATAGGGCTTGGACACTTAAGTCACCAAGCGGTTGGATTCTGCACAGAAGGTTGTATTTTTGCCCAAATTCTGCGTATTCATGAAAGTACTCCTCACCGGAGCTGCCGGATTTATCGGATTTTATGTAGCCCAAGCTTTGCTCCAACAAGGCGTTGAGGTGGTGGGTATCGATGATTTAAACGATTACTACGACCCACAACTCAAGCGGGATCGTTTGGGGGAACTCGGCGTTTTCGACCAGCCTTTTGAATCCGGAAAATATTATTCGGGGGTGCACGGATTTAGTTTCGCTTTGGTGCGCATTGAAGTCCAGGAACAAGTAAACGCCGTATTTGCCCAGCACCAGTTTGATGCTGTGTGTCATCTGGCCGCTCAAGCAGGTGTGCGTTACAGCCTAGAGAATCCCATGGCTTATGCACAAAGCAATCTAGTGGGATTCCTCCATATTCTGGAAGCGTGCCGCCACAACCACATACATCATTTGGTATATGCCAGTAGCTCAAGCGTATACGGCATGAGTGATCAGGTGCCTTTTACCACGGAAGCGCGTGTGGATCAACCGATCAGTCTATACGCTGCTACCAAAAAGAGCAATGAGTTGATGGCTTATACCTACGCTCATTTATTTGGCTTGTACACCACTGGCCTTCGGTTTTTCACTGTCTATGGACCTTGGGGACGACCTGATATGGCCCCCATGTTATTTGCCAAAGCCATCAAACACCAACAACCGATTAACGTATTTAACCACGGGGTCATGGAGCGCGACTTTACGTACGTAGTAGATATTGCTCAAGGTGTCTGTGCTACACTGATAAAAAATCCCGTGGATGTTCCCCAGCGCGATAAATATGCCCTGTACAACATTGGCAACAATCAACCGGTTTCGCTCTCCGCATTCATTGAACTGTTGGAGACTGAAATGAACCAAAAGGCCGTAAAAAACTTCCTGCCCATGCAACCGGGAGACGTGGTGCGTACTTGGGCAGATACCAAACCTCTGATGAACGATTATCAATACCAACCGTCAACGCCCCTGTCCCTTGGAATTGGGGAATTTGTTCGTTGGTACCAAATCTATACACAAAAAAATAACAACCTATGAAAATAACTGTAGTGGGAACTGGCTATGTTGGGTTGGTCAGCGGAACTTGTTTCGCAGAAATGGGCAATACCGTGTGCTGTATTGATGTAGATCAAAAGAAAATCGAAGGACTAAAAAAAGGAATTATTCCGATTTATGAGCCTGGATTAGAAGCGATGGTGTTGCGCAATACCGCCAATGGGAACTTGACGTTTTCCACTGATTTAGCAAGCAAACTAAACGACACGGATATCGCCTTTATCGCTGTGGGCACCCCCATGGGTGAGGATGGTTCCGCAGATCTAAAATACGTGTTGCAAGTAGCCCAAACCATTGGGGATCATATGACCCATCCATTGTTGGTGGTTGACAAGTCCACAGTTCCCGTAGGTACGGCGGACCAAGTACGCCAGACAATTCAGGCCGCTTTGGACAAACGCGGACTAAGCATCGACTTTCACGTACTCTCCAATCCAGAATTCTTGAAAGAAGGTGACGCTATTGCTGATTTCATGAAACCGGATCGGGTGGTGATCGGCGGAGATGACCCAGAGGCATTAGAGGTGATGAAGGAACTGTATGCCCCGTTCTTTAGAACCAATATGGACCGTATGATCACTATGGACGTTCGTTCAGCAGAAATGACCAAATACGTAGCCAACGCAATGTTGGCCACCAAGATATCATTTATGAACGAAGTGGCCAATATCTGCGAATTGGTAGGTGCGGATGTGAACAAAGTCCGCGTAGGTATCGGATCAGACAGCCGGATTGGATACAGCTTTATCTACCCTGGTTGCGGCTATGGAGGGTCCTGTTTCCCTAAAGATGTAAAAGCCTTGCAAAAAACAGCGCTTTCTTATGGCTATGAGCCACAAATTATTCAAGCTGTGGAACAGGTAAACGACCAACAAAAACTGCGTATTGCTCAAAAGGTAGTGGCTCATTTTGGCGAGGATTTAAGCGGCAAACGTTTTGCTGTCTGGGGATTGGCCTTTAAACCTGAAACCGACGATATGCGTGAAGCGCCTGCCATATATATCATTCAAGAATTGGTTAAACGCGGTGCATCCGTAACGGCATTTGACCCCAAGGCCATGAATGAAGCTAAAGAACATTACCTAAAAGATTTGGCCGGAGTTTCTTACGTAGATCAAAAATATGAAGCGGTTCACGGGGCGGATGCACTTATTTTGCTCACAGAATGGAAAACCTTTAGGTCTCCAGATTTTGAACAAATCAAAGAATCACTCAAGGAGCCAGTCATTTTTGACGGAAGAAATCAATACAATGAAAAGGTGTTGACCAAGATGGGATTTGCTTACTACCAAATTGGAAAAAAGTAATTAAACAGACGCCATCGCACAAGCATAAACAGCTTCGTACTGGGGCACCACTTTTTGGATATCGAACGTTAAGGCCTGAGCGTATGCTTGGGCCTTAAATTTTTCCAGCACATCACTATCCGACAGCAAGTCAATACTGTACTTGGCCATGGAGGACACATCCCCTACAGAGCACAAATATCCAGTCACTCCATGAATATTAACCTCTGGTATACCCCCGGTATCACTGGAGACTACTGGAGTGCGGTTGATCATGGCTTCTAAGGCGGCTAAACCAAAACTCTCCGAAATCGAGGGAAGTAAAAACAAATCTGAAAAACACAAAATTCGATCAATTTCATTGGAGTTTCCCAAAAACACCACGCGGTCTGAAATCCCTTTTTCCTCACAAAGTCGCTCCGCATTTTCTCGTTCTGGACCATCGCCTACCATCATTAACTTAGCAGGGATTTCTCGCTGAATTCGATCAAACACCTCAATCACATCAGGAATACACTTAACAGGTCTAAAATTTGATATGTGGGTGATCACGCGCTCTGAATCTTTGGCGATTAAGGTGCGTTGGCAATCCGTGGGCGGAAATACATATTTTGAGGCATCGATAAAATTGGGCACCACACTGATCTCTTTGTCCAATGAAAACAATTCATTGGTCTTCTTTTTGAGGTCTGCAGATACCGAAGTCACCACGTTAGATTGGTTAATGCTAAACTGTACTGCGGGTTTATAAAAGGGGTGTTGTCCTACCAAGGTGATATCCGTACCGTGTAAGGTGGTCACCATCGGAATATTTTTTCCGTGTTCCCGGAGCATTTGCTGAGCCATATAACCGGCATAGGCATGTGGAATAGCGTAATGCACGTGAAGTAGTTCAATATCATGAGCCAGAACCGTATCGACCAATTTTGAAGATAGAGCCAGCTCGTAGGGTTGATAGTGAAACAACGGGTATTCTGGAACGTGTACTTCGTGGAAGTGTATGTGTTGATTCAATAAAGCCAATCTCACCGGTTGTTTGTAGGTAATGAAATGTATTTCATGTCCCCTATTGGCTAGGGCAATACCTAATTCAGTCGCCACCACGCCACTTCCACCAAAAGTTGGATAACACACAATGCCTATTTTCATCTTTCAGTGGTTTTTTGGGTAGGTAATCGGTTGTTATTGGTCAATTTTCCAGACAATACCTCTGGACCTAAAGACTGTAATTTAGCCTTGTTGAGATACATCACCCAACGTTGACTCCAAAGTTCAGCATCTCCCAGTTGCGTCAATGCATAAGGGGATCCAAAAACCAATGCGTAATTGTTTTTGTACCTGGAAGTGATTCGAGCAATTTGTTCAAGGGCTTCAGGGGACAATCGATAAGAAGTATAGGGACTCGAATCAGGTACATGAATACTTACGACTACTGCGTCGTACTCCTTTCCATAAATCAACGGTTGTGCCCCCCATTGATTCATCGCTTCTTGGTATCGAGTAGCATCACCAGAACCAAAAGTGATGTATCCGACTTTCTCCTTGTTGGCAATTGACTGAACGATTGGTTTTTCCTGGGTAGGTATCTGGGTATACACCTCCTCTATCCAATCGGTGTGGGGATGACTAGTCAGATAATTCAGTACTTCTTCCCGGTTGATTAAGTCTGGTTTTTCGGCCAAACCAACTCGGTATTTATAGGATAATATTTTCTTTACCGAATGCGCCAAACGGTCTTCGGTGATTTTTCCTGAAGAAATTGCGCGTATCATTGCTTGAACACCTGCTGCTAAATCAACAGGGATCAACAATACGTCATTACCCGCTAAAAAAGCTTCCACAGCTACTTGTCCAGGGTCCATCGATTGACTCACTCCTTTCATGTTTAAAGCATCTGTAATGACTAGTCCACGGAACGACAACTCATCAATCAACAAGTCGGTAACCACCGCTTTAGACAAGCTGGAAGGTTGACCTGGCTGATGCGTTAATTCCGGCACATCTAAATGAGCTACCATAACCGCATCTACTTGATTTAAGAGCGATGCTTGATAGGGGAAAAGTTCCACCTGATTCAATCGGTTGCGGAGATGTCCTACTTGAGGTAATGTTTTATGCGAATCTTGGGACGTGTCTCCATGACCAGGAAAGTGTTTCGCACAGGAAAGTACCCCGGAATCGGATAAACCTTGAGCATAGGCTTTGGCATGCTCGGTGACCCGTTGCGGGGAAGATCCAAAAGATCGGTTGCCAATAATGGGATTCAACGGATGAACATTGATGTCTGCCACGGGAGCAAAATTCATGTGTACACCCATCATCCTGAGGTCTTGACCGATTCTATTCCCCAACTCACGAGTCCATTGGGTATCGGATAAACTGCCCATAGCCATCGCCCAAGGAAAGGGCTCAAGCGACTTAAAGCGCATGGCTACTCCCCACTCAGCGTCCATAGCAATCAGCACACCAAGCGAAGCATTGGATTGTATGCGGTTGGTCAAATCGATTTGAACCTCTGGCAAACCTGCCAAAAAAGCCACACCACCTACTTGATACTTCTGAATAGCGGATAATTGACGGTTTACTAGTTCGGGGGGATCTGAGGTGGTTATCCCTACCATAAAAAGTTGTCCTACTTTTTCTTCGAGAGACATTTGTTCATAGGTCTGCTCCACCCATGATTGAGCTGGCGAAAAAAAACTGACAAAAAGGGTTAGATAGAACAGTATATACCTCATCAAAACATGTGTTTATGCCAGCTGTCTTTGGCGGGTACCTCCCAGGCAGTCTCCAACTCAATCTTGGTATTCACTAGGTTATTAAACACGATTGTCTCTCCAGTGACTGATTTATCTTTGACCATTTTTTTGAACTCCTTTAATGGTTTGTATGCGATGAACGCACCACTTTTAAAGGAGACATTCATGCGGTCCAACAACGTAATCTCATACTGTTTTTCAAGGGACTGTATTAAATGCACTTGAGCATCAATAGAACATCCTGAGGCAGCAGCTTGTTCCGTATCCAGGCCAATAACGATAAATCTGTTGTACGGAATTTGAAACCCGGACACCAAATCTTGACCATGAGCCTTCCATTGATCTAAAAACTCAGCTAGTGCTGCTGAAATTGACGACTGTTCCGCTTCACTGAGCGACCGATTAGATTGATAAATCCAAATACGCGCATCTTCTGGAAGCGTTTCAAAAGGTACTAACATGTTTATGATTGTGCTTGATGAATAATTTCTGCTAAATCCAACACACTGACTTCGGTGTCTTTATTTTCTTTCTTCACGCCATCGGTCATCATGGTATTGCAAAATGGACAAGCCGCAGCAATAATCGTCGCTTGGGTATCTATGGCTTCAGCAGCGCGTATATGGTTAATCTCCGCTGATCCTGCTTCAGATTCTTTGAACATTTGAGCACCTCCAGCACCACAGCAAAGACCTTTTGACTTACAGCGCTTCATCTCGACAAATGAAGCCTCTAAATGACTGATTAATGCACGTGGAGCTTCGTAAACTCCATTGGCTCTACCCAAATAACAAGCGTCGTGGTATGTGATTTTTTTTCCTTTGAAACTTCCTCCTGACACACTCAGCTTTCCTTCGTCTAAGAGACTTTGCAGCATTTGTGTGTGGTGAACTACTTCATAATTCCCCCCTAAACCTGGATACTCATTTTTAAGTGTATTGAAACAATGAGGACAAGTAGTGACAATTTTCTTGACCCCATAACCGTCCAACGTTTGAATATTTGTCGCTGCCTGCATTTGAAATAAAAATTCATTGCCTGCTCTTTTTGCCGGATCACCTGTACAAGACTCCTCGGTGCCCAGTATAGCAAACTTAACCCCTGCTTTTTGCATCAACGAGGCAAATGCTTGAGTGATTCGCATGGCTCGTTGATCAAAGCTACCAGCACAACCCACCCAAAAAAGGACATCTATTTGACCTTGTTGGGCAGCAATTTCAGCCATAGTAGGTATGTGAATTTCAGTTTGCATAGGCTTATTTTTGGGTCCATTGAGCCCGATCCATCTGCGAAAATGGCCAAGGGGCTCCATTATTTTCTATAGTTCCCATCATGTTGTTTAATTCAAGAGGGGCAGAAGATTCCTCCATCACCAAATACCGCCTCATCTCCATGATAATAGAGAGTGGATCGATCCCTATAGGGCAGGCTTCGGTACAGGCGTTACAGGTAGTACAGGCCCATAATTCCTCAGGAGTAATTCTATCGTGCAGCAGACGCGATCCAGACAAATCCAATTCCCCTGCTAAGACTTTATTTTGAAGGGCTATTTCTTGAGCGCGATCTCGAGTCTGCATCATGATGTGTCTGGGAGATAATTTTTTTCCCGTTTGATTGGCCGGACACTCACTGGTACAACGACCACATTCGGTACAGCTATA
>JBEAQS010000012.1:0-19245 GCA_041163765.1 Bacteroidota bacterium
AATCCATATTCTTTAGTTTCTATAGACATCAAGCCTTTATCTACATATTCCTGCATGGTGAGGGGTTTGAGCGCAATCCCTAATTTGGCCTCATCGGTGACTAATAATGAATCCTTCAACAGGGCACCATTACGTTCGTATACCGCTTCCACTTTTTGACCTTTATAAGGGGACAGTACTTGATCTGCTTGATCTACATAATAGAAAGGAGTGCCGTTGACAGAAATCATCTGGTCTCCTTCTTGCAAAGCAGCGCCCACGTTGGGGCTGTCCGAGCTGATTTCCTGAACGACAAAAGGCTGTCTAAAGCCTAGAAACCTCGCTTTTTCCTCATCTTCTAGTAAGGTGGCGATAAAATCCACGGGGATTTCCTGTTCAATCAGCGCACCATCGCGCTCAATAGTGAGTGAATTCCCGTTGACAATTTCCAGAAATAAGGCGCTAAAACGCTCTACGGGTTGTCCGTCGACAGCTAGGATCTTATCCCCAGTTTGTATCCCTAGTTTATCTCCCAGGGCGGGTTCTGACACGTAAATACCGTCCTTTAAACTGTCGTTCACGATATACTGTTCGCCGTAGGCAAATGCCATTCCGATGAAAATCAATACTGCCAAAATGAAATTGACCGTGACTCCGCCCAACATGATGATCAGACGCTGCCAAGCTGGTTTGGTTCTGAACTCCCAGGGCTGTGGCGGTAGTTTCATGGCTTCGGTGTCCATGCTCTCATCGATCATTCCAGCGATCTTGACATAACCTCCCAACGGAAGCCAACCAATACCGTATTCTGTCTCCCCGATTTTCTTCTTGAAAAGAGCAAACTTTACATCAAAAAAGAGGTAGAATTTTTCCACGCGTGTTTTGAACAACTTAGCGGGTATGAAGTGGCCGAGTTCGTGAAGCACGATCAACAGGGAAAGGCTGATTAGAAATTGTATGGCTTGGATCGCAATAGGACTCATGGTCAAAATTTTAAAGCTCAAAAGTACGTCATTCGCCACCAAGCCCAAAACAACCCGGGTTATTTTTAAAGCTGAGCTGACTGCAGTATCTTTGGGGCATGAAATCCTTTTTAGGCGCTTACAAGAAATTTTTTATCGCATTGGCCGTCGTCTCTGCCGTGGTTGTTTCTCTGTTTTACCAAGCGTTAAAGCCCAAAAAAACATTGCCGATTTATCAGCCCAATCAGGTAGATGTGTCTTTGGTGGCCGACAGTTTGCAACACGTCAAGAAATACCACAAAATTGCAGACTTTTCATTGATCAACCAGCAGGGAGATACCATCACCCAATCTGACTTTGACGGAAAGATTTACGTCGCCGATTTTTTCTTTACCACCTGTTTGACGATATGCCCGGTGATGAGCGATCACATGAGTGAACTACAGCGGGAATACGCCCAAGATGAACGCGTGCTTTTTTTAAGCCATACCGTAACTCCAGAGATCGATTCCGTTCCGGTGATGCAGGCCTATGCTCAAAAGAAAGGGGCCATCCCCGGCAAATGGCACCTGGTCACTGGCGACAAGAAAAAACTCTATGAGCTGGCCAGAAAGTCTTACCTCGTAGTCAAAACCGATGGGGACGGTGGTCCGTTTGACATGATCCACACGGAAAACTTCGTCTTGGTAGATAGCAAAAAACAGATTAGGGGGTACTACGACGGAACCTCAGCAGAGGCCATGCAACAGCTTAAAGCCGATATTCAACTGCTCAAAGAACTTGAAGAAGAGGCGGAAGGCACCCGCAATTAATCCTAAAAAAGAGCGGCCAATCCTCAGTTTTGTGTATTTTTGTCCACTGCTTATAATCAATCTAAATAAAAATTGAAGGCGACCGTAGCTTCCCTAAGAAAAGGACAGAAAGGAATAATTCAAGAATTTCCGGATGATTTCCTGCCCATCAAGCTGTTTGAACTCGGCTGTCTTCCTGGGAATTTAGTTGAATTAGTTCAGGTAGCTCCTCTGGGCGATCCCCTATATATAGACGTCAACGGGACACACCTAGCTATCCGAAAGTCACTAGCCGAAAATATTGTGGTCACCTTGGTTCAACATCATGAGTAAGCGCATCAATGTAGCCTTAATTGGGAATCCCAACACCGGAAAAACCTCGGTATTTAACCAGTTAACTGGGTTAAACCAAAAAGTGGGTAACTACCCCGGGATCACAGTAGAGAAAAAAGAAGGGATTTGCCGCTTAAGTCGGAACCTGAAGGCCCACATACTAGATCTTCCCGGGACCTACTCCCTAAATTCAACCTCTTTGGATGAGAGTGTTGCAGTAGAATTACTGCTCAACAAAAACGATAAGGATTATCCCGATGTAGCGGTGGTCATTGCAGATGTGGAGAACCTCAAACGCAATTTGTTGCTGTTCACCCAAATCAAAGATTTGAATATCCCGACGCTGTTGGTGATCAATATGGCGGATCAGATGACCAAACGAGGGATTCAGCTCGACACCGCCCAACTGGAAATTGATTTGGACACCAAAATCGCTCTGGTGAGCACCCGAAAAGGGGAAGGCATTGACCAGATCAAACAATTTTTAATCGAACACGCTCAGCTCTCTACCCAGTCATTGCTCAATCCGAGCTGTATCGACTCCGCTTATTTTGCCAAGCTGAAAAACACCTATCCCAAAGAGTCTCTGTATAAACTTTGGTTGGTCATCACCCAAGACGTGAACTTTTCCACCTTGGAAAAAACCTACCAAACTCCCGAAGCTACTTTTGAAACCAAATCAAAAGCAGACCTGAAGCGTTTACAGCAAAGGGAGACCATACTCCGGTATCAATTGATCAACAATGCCCTAAAAAAATCATTAGTCGTCGATCAAAAAGCAGCCAAAGGAACTCGGGAGCGCATCGATAGAATTCTCACCCACAAAGTCTTTGGATACCTGATCTTTTTGGTCATTCTAAGCACCATATTTCAAGCGATTTATACCTGGAGTTCCATTCCTATGGATTGGATCGACTCCTTTTTTGCCCAAAGCAGCGATTGGATTAAAGCGACGTTACCTCCCGGGGTGCTGACCAATTTACTGGCTGAAGGTGTGATGGCAGGTATCGGTGGCATTGTCATTTTTGTGCCCCAAATTGCGTTTTTATTCTTGTTTATTTCATTGCTAGAAGAATCGGGCTATATGTCTCGGGTAGTCTTTTTGATGGACCGATTGATGCGTCCCTTTGGTCTCAGCGGTAAAAGTTTAGTACCCCTGATCTCCGGAACTGCCTGTGCCATACCTGCGGTCATGGCCACCAGAACTATTGAGGATTGGAAGGAGCGATTGATCACGATTCTGGTCACCCCTTTTACTACTTGTTCTGCTCGTCTGCCCGTTTATCTGATTGTTATTTCCCTGGTCATCCCACAAACCACGTACCTGGGTCTCAGCCTACAAGCCTTGACGTTGATGGCGCTGTACGCCCTGGGCTTTATTGCGGCCCTTTTGGCGGCTGCCTTGCTGAACAAGACCGTCAAAGTTAAAAAACGCACCCTCTTTGTGGTGGAAATGCCTCACTACAAAATGCCGCTACTAAAAAATGTAGGGCTGACGGTGGTGGAAAAAACCAAAAGCTTTGTGTTGGGTGCGGGAAAAATCATCTTGGCTTTATCGATAGTGCTCTGGTTTATGGGATCTAACGGTTGGAGTGAAGCATTTCAAAACGCCGAACAACACATACAGGAGCGCCCTGAAGTAGTCTCTGGCCAATGGGACCAAACGCGTATCGACCAAGAGATTTCCAGCTACAAACTGGAGCATTCTCTGATCGGACAGATGGGTAAAACCATTGAGCCTGTGGTCAGGCCTTTGGGATTTGACTGGAAAATGGGGATTGCCATCATCACCTCATTTGCCGCCAGAGAAGTGTTTGTCGGTACCTTAGCTACACTTTATGCTGTGGGCTCCGACGAGGGCGAAACCATCAAACAGCGCATGGCCTCAGAGCGAGATCCCGTCACAGGAGCTCCGCTGTTTAACCTAGCTTCTGGGATCTCGCTCTTACTGTTCTACGCATTTGCCATGCAGTGCATGAGTACCTTGGCTGTGGTAAAAAGAGAAACTAACTCCTGGTATTGGCCAGCAGCGCAGTTGGTATTAATGAGTTCAATTGCTTATATACTGGCTTTAATCGCTTATCAAACCCTATCGTGATGGACACACAACATCTATTGGTTTATATCATAGTAGGGGCTGCGGTTTTCTTCCTCATCAGTCCACTGATCGGGAAAAAAAAGAAAGGTAATTGCGGCACTGATTGCGGGTGCCACTAGTAACATTCACTCCTGGAAATCGTCCTGATGCAGATGAAAAATTGGCTCACTAGTTTATTCTTAGGTGCTGCGCTCCTGGTTTGGGGACAGAAAAATGAACCTGTTACTATCCTGGGTACCGGGGATACCTTGGATCTGTCGATCGCTCCCATTTCGCTCAACGAAGTGGTGTTATCCAACAAAAAAATTGGGGTGGATGAATTGATTTCAAAGGCGAGGGCAGCTGTGGAAAAACACTACCTCGGCCAGCAACCTCAAGAAATTCAGTACTTTATCCGCAGGTCAGACTACGTCAAGCAAAACACAAATTTCACCTTAAAAAAGTCAACGGACGCCGCATTTGACCAAACCTTCTTCAAGAATCTAGCGCAATCCATCCCCACGCGTTCTGATGTACACAAAGAAGGAATGTTTCGCGCGGTCATCGGCGGAACCCCTACTGGTCTCCAAACAGAAATGATCAAAGGAATGATCCTAGAGGATGAAGACAAAACATTTGACATCGCCAACATCGAAGAACAACTGGAAAAAAAGATCACCAAAGGCTTAGATGCGGGAAACTTTTTTAAGGTGAAGTCAGGGGTTTTTGGCAAAAAACTCAAAGAAGATGACTTTGAGTTTTCCTCAAAAAAAGCCAAAGACAGCGCCAAAACCCCAGAACAGCTCGCTCAAGAACGCATCAAACGCGCTGCGGGACAAGCCATGCAAGCCCAGGGATGGCGAAAAGAAATGGAGGAGGCAGCCTTTTTTTCTGAGGACGGGCAGATCGATGTTTTTGAAAACTATAAAAAGTATCGGTTTCAAATCATCGATTACCGGTGGTACCAAAACGACTGGGTATATGTGGTGCGGTTCGAGCCAAAATCAGGGGCCTCATATAACGGTACGCTGTGGATCAATGAAACGGACTACGCGGTAGTGCAATACAAATTCAACAACCTTAAACCGATTAAATCATTTGCCTTATTGGGCATTGCCTATAAAGTAACTGGCTACAAAGGACATTACATCTATAAACCAAATACCCAAGGTGGGTACCAACTGCATGTGGGTATGCTCCGAAAAGAAGCATGGGTTCGTGTAGATAGACCACTGACCTTAATGGAGCGCAAAAGCAGAACCATTGGGAGCAAAAAACTCAATGAGGTAGATTTCAAAGTAAACTTTAAAGCAGAAGCTCAAGAAGAATACACCTACCTTTTACAGAACCAAAAGCCACTCAAGTCAGAGGAACTAAGTACTTGGAAGCCCAATCATCAAAAAGAATGGACGAAACTCAGTTCCTACGACAAATCGTTTTGGGGCAATACGCTTCAATTACCCCCCAATGAATCCATGGAAGCGTTTAAGCTCAGCAAGGTCAACTGATCAGAAGATAAACCGGACGCTGTCGTAGGCCAGCAGCAACCAGCCTATGGCTAAAATAAGCCCGCCAATCGGCGTCACGGGACCTAAAAAACGCCATTTATTTCCGCGTATATCGCTCCAAACCAACCCGAAAATACTCCAAGAGAAAAGGGGCGTACCTACCATAATACACGTGACCACCCAGGATTCTACGGGGTGTTGAAAACCCAATCCATAGCCCAAAACCACCAACAATAGAGCGTGATAAAATTGGTAACGCACGCCTGTTTCAAAGCTGGCCAGCTGTTCAGCAGTCGCCTTTTTTTTGAGGGCATGTGCACCAAAGGCCCCTAAAATTAACGCCATAGCTCCGTACATAGCGCCTAAAAAATGGGTGAGTAATTCGGTCATGGAAATGAAATTTTAATGTGGGTATTTTTAGCGACCTGAACTGCGGCCTTGGCAAAACTCGGCGGAAGCCATTTAGAAGCACTTGAACCAGAAAACGCATAAGGTTCTTTAGGCACTCCTAAAAAATTGAGGTCAAGCACTCCGTTGTTGTTTACGTCGTGATAAATGGCTAGTGCGTATTGCCCTGGAATTAGTCCAGTAACCTCCCAAGACAAGCTGTCACCCGTCACGGGGACACTTCCAGATTTCACAGCAGGCGTTCGCTTTTCATAGGCGTTTTCATTGTCGTAGAGTGCCCACTTTACCGTGCCATTTACTTGGGAGATTTGAGATACATTGACCCGAAGTAAAGCCGTGTTGGGCATAACTGTTCCGAAAAGGCCTAAAGAAAAGGCGCAGAAAAGACTAACCCAGGGCCACATCGAGCGTCATCATGACTATAAATCCCCCGATAAACCCGAGGGTGGCGATGTCTGTGTATTTTTCCTGTTGGGTTTCTGGAATCACTTCCTCAACCACGACAAAGATCATAGCCCCTGCGGCAAAAGAGAGGGCGTAAGGCAAAATCGGTTCAAAGGTCATTACAGCCCAAGCACCGAGCACTGCGGCAAATGGTTCCACAATCGCGGAAGCCTGACCGTATAAAAAACTCTTGGTTCTGCTCAAACCTTGCCTGCGCAAAGGCATGGATACGGCAAATCCCTCTGGGAAATTCTGCAACCCAATCCCCAGCGCTAAGGCTACCGCAGCGCCGATGGAGGCTCCTTCAAACCCTGCAGCTACCCCACCAAAAAGCACACCTACTGCCAATCCTTCAGGGATATTGTGCAAGGTGATGGCTAAAGTCAGTAAAATAGTTCTGTGCCAAGGGGTTTTGATCCCTTCCGTTTTGTTTTCCTTAAAATTTATGTGCAAATGAGGTAGAACTTTATCCAAACCAAACAAAAATAAAGCCCCACCCAAAAATCCAACGGCCGCTGGAATTACCTTCACGAACCCTTCTCCGTCACTCATTTCTATACCTGGAGCCAGCAAACTCCAAAAACTAGCCGCTACCATGACACCTCCTGTAAACCCTAACATACCATCGAGAAAAGCTCGATTCATCGTCTTAAAAAAGAAAACTAACGAGGCGCCAAGAGCGGTAAGTGCCCAAGTAAATAAAGAAGCGTACAGGGCTGCCCGAACTGGGGGAATCGTCTCAAAATAAGCGATTACTTCTTCAATCATCACGAACGTTTTTAGTCGCTCAAATATAAATTTTATTTAGCCAAAGGCCTGAGGGTCTGCCATAAAATCGTGTATTTTTGGGGCAAACAAGCCTTATGCAGCCCCTTGAATCCTACCAAAAGCTTTTTTTAGATCATTTAGCTCAGTGGCCTTTGCCAAAAACTCCTGAAGGACTCTATACACCCATCGACTATATGATGCAATTGGGCGGAAAAAGGATGCGTCCGATTTTGGCCTTGATGGGCGCAGAAACATTTGGCACTCCCGCAAAAAATGCCCTACAAGCTGCTCTGGCCATCGAAATATTTCACAACTTTTCTTTGGTACACGACGACATCATGGATGCTGCCCCACTGAGGAGAGGAAAAACAACCGTACACACTAAATGGGATGTGAACACAGGGATATTATCCGGCGATGCTATGTTGATTTTGGCCTACAAACAACTAGAGGTTTATCCGGGCCAAGTATTTAAATCACTGTATCAGCTTTTGTCCAAAACAGCCCTTGAGGTCTGCGAAGGACAACAAATGGACGTTGATTTTGAAACCAGCCACTCCGTGAGTCAGACCCAATACATAAAGATGATCGAATTTAAGACAGCCGTGCTCGTAGCGGCTGCATTAAAAATGGGTGCGATCATCGCTGAAGCCTCCCCCAAGGATCAAGAACTGATCTATGCCTTTGGCCGAGATTTAGGTCTGGCCTTTCAATTACAAGATGACTATTTAGACTGTTTTGGCGATGAGGCCACCTTTGGAAAATCCATTGGCGGGGATATTTTGAACAATAAAAAAACCGTACTCTACCTTCATGCTTTAGAGCAATCCGATGAAAAGCAGCGAGAAGCGCTCCAGCAATGGTACAGTCAAAAAGGAAATCAACCCAATAAAATTGAAGCAGTAGTGTCTCTGTTTCGGGCCACTGGAGCCGATAAATACACCCGCTCATTAATCGAAAAATACACCGAATCGGCCTTAGAAAGCTGCCATCAACTAAGCACTTCTGGACACGCTGGCCAAGGACTTCAAAATTTTGCTCATCAACTGATGAATCGCAAGGTCTGAGGCATTGTGTTAATTTTATGTAAAAACTGCGGAAACTAAAATTGTTTTCTCAGTTTCCGGCGTACTTTTGCCGCCGCTATGCAAAACGAAATCCTGATTAAAGCCAAGGAGCTATTCCTGAACCACGGGTTTAAAAGCGTTACTATGGACGACCTGGCCAAAGAGCTAGGGATGTCCAAGAAAACCATATATCAATTTTATCAGGACAAAACTGCGCTGGTCTCTGCGGTTACAGACCACTTATTTGAACATATTTCCACGGGGATTACCTGCATTTGTGATGGAGAAAAAAACCCCATAGAGGAAATGTTTGCGATTAAAGAGTTTTCTCGCTCAGCGCTACAGGATGAAAAATCATCCCCCCACTATCAGCTTCAAAGATACTATCCCAAAATTTTTGCTGTATTGGTTCGCAAACAGTTTCAAACCATCCAAGATTGTACCCAAAACAACCTAAAAAGAGGTATTGAACTTGGATTATACCGATCAGATATCGATCTAGCCTTTGTGACGCGCATCTTTTTTGCTGGCTTTAATGCAGTGCGTCATGAAGAGTTATTCCCCAGCGAAAACTTTGATAAAAACAAATTGTTTAACCTCCATCTAACCTACCACCTTCGGGGGATTGCCACACCTAAAGGCGTAGAAATCATCGATCAAATCACCGCATAGTCATGAAAATAAAATTATTTATCGCCCTTTCCCTCACCCTTTTTGTGGCTCGGGCTCAAGAAGTACCCACCAAACTGAGCTTGGATCAAGCATTGAGTTACGCCTACGCCCACAACAACCAGATGATCAACGCAGCACAGGATGTCCGGGATGCTTACGCGCAAAAATGGGTGACCATAGCCTCTGGATTACCACAAATAGAGGGTGGCCTAGACTATCAAAACCAGCTAAAAAGACCCGTTTCGCTTTTACCTGGTGAATTTTTTGGCGGTGAGCCCGGCACGTTCATTCCGGTGACTTTTGGTCAAAAACAACAGATGTCTGCTACAGCTACTCTAAGGCAACAACTATTTAACGGATCTTATTTAGTCGGACTACAAGCGATCAAAACTTTTATTGAAATCAGTGCGCTGTCCGAAATCAAAACAAAAATTGAGGTGCAAAAGGCAGTAGTTAATGCCTACACAGGGGTTCTAGCTGCCCAGGAAAGCGAGCGAATTATTGCCGACAACATCAAGCAACTCAAAGCAACGGCTGAGGAGACCCAAAAGATGTGGGCACAAGGTATGGTGGAAGAAGAAGCGATCGAACAAATTCAAATCACTTTAGCCAACCTGGAAAATCAAGGCCGAAACAGCCGCCGTGTAGTGATCATCAGCCAGCAAATGCTGAATGTATTGCTCGGACTTGAGCTGGATCACCACATCGAGTTAACCGATGAACTAGCCAAACTAGCCGCCCAAGAACTACTCGAGCCTGTGACGGAAGAATTTACAGCGGACAAGAATATAGACTACCAGTTGGGTGTTAATCTCAAAGAGCAAAAGCGCCTTGAACTAAAATTGCAAAAAAGTTATTCGCTGCCCAGCATCAACACATTTGTCAACTACAACTCCAGTGCATTTGCGGACACATTTGCCTTTACCCAAAACCAGCAACAGTGGTTTGATTCATCTATTCTGGGCGTCAACATCAATATGCCCCTATTCACTTCACTGGGAAATACCGCCAAAACAAAAAGAGCCAAAATAGCCTACCTAAAAGCACAGAATAACCTGACTCAAACCCAGAAGCAAGTATTGCTGCAGTGGGAACAAGCACAAAGCGCCTGGACACTGGCCATGGACAACTACCATACAGCCGGGCAAAACTTGAAGCTTGCAGAGCGTATCGAACAAAAAAACCAGATAAAATTCAAAGAGGGAATCGCCAGTGGATTTGAGCTCAGGGAAGCCCAATTACAGCTTTACGGCGCTCAAAGCACCTATCTACAAGCGATGCTCGACCTTATCAATGCAAAAACTGCCTTAGAAACATTAACCATCAACGACTAGAAATAACCCTTCCCATGAAAAAAATCATATTTGCCTTAAGCGCTGCGCTATGGATCACTGCTTGTGGACCAAAAGCAGAAGAATTACCTGCTGATCAACAAGCCCTGATTGAGCGTCGTACTGCATTAAAAACACAGATGGAGTCGTTATCCTCTGAACTGCAACAAGTAGAAGAAGCCTTGTCAGCTTGGGAATCCACGGATAACCTGCAACTGATCACTGCCCATGATGTAGCTCCAGCCGCATTTGAACACTACGTAGATCTTCAGGGAGACGTGACTACCCAAGAAAATATCTTGATTTACCCTGAACTTGCGGGAACCCTATTGGAGGTGCTCGTAAAAAAAGGGCAACAAGTACGTAAAGGACAGGTACTTGCGCGCCTAGATGCCACCGCATTGAGCGCTCAAGTAGCTGCATTAAAAGCCGCTACAGCGCTGGCCAAAACAACGTATGATCGCCAAAGCGCTCTGTGGAAACAAAACATTGGTTCAGAGATTCAATACCTACAAGCAAAAACCAATTACAGCGCACAAAAAGGTCAATTAGATCAACTCGAAAGCACCTTGGCCAAAGCGGAAATCAAGGCTCCGTTTTCTGGAATCATCGACGACTTGCTTCAGGATCCTGGTACTGTGGTAGCCCCAGGGCCTGGATCGGCGCTGTTTCGCTTGATCAACTTACAAGATATGTATGTAGCCGTTGATGTTCCAGAGAGATACATAGGCAAGGTTAAAAAAGGAGACAAAGCGTTGGTAGTTATCCCTGTCTTGGGAGACACCATCACCTCAGCGGTACGAGAAACCGGAAACTATATCGCTCCATCAAACAGAAGTTTTAGCGCTGAAATTGCGGTGCCAAATACCCAGAAGTCAATCAAACCTAACCTCAATGCCCGAGTATTGATCAGAGATTACCAAAATCCAAACGCATTGATGGTTCCACTGAGTATCCTGTCTGAAAATGCACAAGGCCAACAATACTTATACGTAGTGGGTACTCCAGACCAAGAAGGAGTTACTAAAGCAGAACAACGCACGGTAACCACTGGCTTGGCCCAAGGAAATCTCATCGAGATCACTTCCGGCTTGAACCCTGGCGAACTGGTGGTGTTAGAGGGGTCTAGAAAAGTACGCGATGGCCAAAAAGTAAAAGTAATTGCTCCAGCAGATGAACAGTAAACAAGAACGCAACGTCAGCAAACTGTTCAAGCCAGCGGCTTGGGCCATTGACAACCCGTCGATCATCTATGTGTTGATCGCATTTTTCCTGGTTCTCGGATTGGGAGCTTATTACGACTTGCCTCGGGAGGATTTTCCGGAGATCAAAGAGACCAATATATACGTCAGTGTGCCCTACCCGGGAAACTCTGCCGAAGATATTGAGCGTTTGATCATTGAGCCCCTTGAGGATGAGTTAAAGACAGTCCGCAATGTGGTGGAAATCGTCTCCACAGCGCAACAAGACTACGGTATGATCATGGTGGAATTTGATGAAGACATCGAAGTTCAGACCGCCAAACAATTGATCAAAGACAAAGTGGATGCTGAAAAGGCTTCTGAGGACTGGCCCACATTTAATGGGTCAAAAGTCGAACCCAATGTGTTTGATTTGACGCTCTCTGAGGAAGTGCCTATTATGAACATCAACCTCACCGGTGATTTTCCTATAGAAAAACTCAATGATTTTGCCGAATACTTAAAAGATCAAATAGAGGCACTACCGCAAATCAAAGAAGTATCTATCCTTGGCGTTCAACAAAAAGAGGTGGAAGTAGCCGTTGATGTCTATAAAATGATGGCTGCCCAAGTGAGTTTTAACGATGTGCTCGGCGCCATTGCCAACGGAAACATGACGGTCTCGGCGGGAAATCTGGTGCAAAGCGGACAGAGAAGAACACTGCGCGTGATTGGAGAGATCGAAAACCCCAGTGACTTGGAGCGTTTTGTGGTCAAATCAGAAGGCAAAACAATTTACCTATCCGACGTAGCTCAAATCAGTTTTCAAGACAAGGAACGCACCACGTATGCCCGCATGTTTGGCGATGAGGTGGTGATGCTTTCGGTGAAAAAAAGATCTGGAAAAAACATGATTCAGGCGGCAGAGGATATCCGCACCATCATTCAGGAAGCGCAAGACCAAGTTCTTCCCTCCAACTTGGATGTGAGTATTTCCAACGACACCTCTGAAAAAACCCTCAATCAAGTAGATGATCTGGTCAACAACATCATTTTCGGAATTCTGTTGGTCGTTCTCGTGCTCATGTTCTTTTTAGGATTCAGAAATGCCCTGTTCGTAGGTTTTGCCATCCCCATGTCCATGTTTATCTCCTTTATGGTGCTTTCATGGCTTGGATACACCCTGAACACCATGATTCTATTTGGTATGATCATGGGGCTGGGTATGTTGGTGGACAACGGTATTGTCGTCGTAGAAAACGTTTACCGACTGATGAGTGAGGGGATGCCTCGCGTTCAAGCAGCCAAACAAGGGATCAGCGAAATCGCTTATCCCATTATCATCTCGACAGCAACTACGGTAGCTGCGTTTGTCCCATTAGGGTTATGGCCTGGAATTTTTGGTCAATTTATGATCTACTTCCCCATCACCCTATCGGTGGTGTTGGGTTCCTCTTTGGTGGTAGCTATCTTCATGAATTCCATGTTGGTGGCCCAGTTTATGGATACCGATGAAAAGGTACTTACGCGCAAACAGCTCTGGCGCATTACCGCAATTCTCGGTGGATTCGGTTTGTTGATCCTGTTATTTGGCGGGACCCTGCGCGGACTAGGCACGCTGATGATGGTTACCGCTGCTATGTTTTGGATCTACAAATACGCCCTAAAAAAATGGGCCAATGCCTTTCAAAACAACAGTCTAGTGCGCTTTGAATCATGGTATGAACGACAGTTAGCTCGGGCGTTTAGAGGCCGAAACATGTACTATTATTTTGCCACTACCGTGGTCTTGCTGTTGGCTTCATTCGTGTTCTTTGGGGTATCGGTGGGAGCAGGACGAACCAAAATTGAATTCTTCCCGGACAACAGGCCCAATCAAATTGTGGTGTATATCGAATACCCTCAAGGTACCGACATAGAAAAAACCAACCAGATGACCTTGGACATCGAAAAAGAGGTCTATGCTGTGCTGAGTGATCCTATGTTCCTTGATGGAGCCTACAACTATATGCTGGAATCTGCGGTATCTCAGGTTGGAGAAGGTGCTGGTAATCCACAAACTGATGGGGGTTCTGCTGCAGAAATGCCGCACAGAGGGAAAATCACCGCTTCACTCAGAGAGTACAAATACCGAAGAGGTCAAGACTCTGAGGCCTTGCGCCTTAAAGTTCAAGAAGCGTTACACGGACTGTATCCCGGAGTAGCTATTTCTGTAGAAAAAGATGCCAATGGCCCTCCGGTCGGCTATCCGATTAACATCGAACTTGAAGGTCCGGATTACGATGAATTAATTCTGACAGCAGAGCGTATGCGCGCCTACTTGAACACGCGTACTATCGACGGTGTCGAAGAGTTAAAAATTGATGTGAACAAAGGCAACCCGTCCATGTCTGTTGAAGTAGATCGTGAAAAAGCGGGGGCGCTTGGGATTGCTGTAGGCCAGGTTGGCATGCAACTCAGAAGGTCTTTATTCGGTGAAAAGGCAGGTGTTTACAAGGAAAAAGGAGAAGACTACGACATCAATGTTCGCTTCAATGAATCCCTTAAGCACAACCCGTCTGCCCTGTTTGACCAAAACATCATCTTCAGGGATCCAGCCAACGGTCAAATCAAAGAAATTCCCATTTCTGCGGTGGCCAAACGAAAAAACACCACTGGATTTAGCGCGATCAAACACCGAGATAACAAACGCGTAGTTACCGTTTATTCTGGTCTAAAACCAGGATTTAGCGATGCTCAAGCCGTGGTCAACAACATTCAGAAAGAGATGCTTTCGTTTGAGGATATGCCCAAAGACATCAAAGTTGATTATACCGGTCAGATTGAAGAGCAAAACAAACAGATGCAGTTTCTGATGGGCGCATTCTTCTCAGGACTTGGATTGATTATGTTTCTACTGATCTTCCAATTCTCTGGTATTTCGAAGCCACTGATCATTATGATCGCTATTTTCTTGAGTTTCATCGGAGTATTTGGTGGACTCATCCTCACAGGATGGAGCTTTGTGATCATGATGACGATGATGGGAATCATCGCGCTAGCGGGAATCGTGGTCAACAACGGTGTAGTACTTCTGGACTACGCCCAATTATTGATCGACCGCTACAAAGTAGCCAAAGGGATAGAAGACCGCATGTTGCTGTCTAAAGAATTGTTGATTCCCATCTTGATTTCCGCGGGTAAGGCCCGTTTGAGACCTGTGATTCTCACAGCCATCACCACGGTGCTTGGTTTGATTCCACTAGCCATTGGATTGAACATCAACTTTATCAGTTTGTTTTCTACAGGAGACCCGCAGATTTATATCGGAGGTGATAACGTGATCTTCTGGGGGCCACTGGCGTGGACGGTTATTTTTGGTCTAACGGTAGCTACCTTCTTGACGCTGATCATCGTGCCGGTGCTTTTGTACATGACCTACAGAATAAAATGGGGGTTATTTGCCTCAAGAAGATACACAGGGGCATAATCACTGCTCTATTTTGAACAAGTGCGCTTAAGAGCTGCAGAATACTTTGTATTTTTGCAGCAGATTAAGCGCATTTATGTTTAGAGATACTACCTGTGGTGCCCTTAGGGCCAGCGATGCACAAAAAAGAGTCACCCTAAGCGGCTGGGTGCAAAAAGTAAGAGACAAAGGTTTTATGTGCTGGGTTGACCTGCGCGACCGCTACGGAATCACCCAATTGATTTTTGATGCAGATAGAACTGAAGCTGCTTTGGTGGAACTCGCTAAAGGTTTAGGCCGAGAAACGGTGATTCAAATCAGCGGAACAGTCATTTTGCGCGATTCCGCCAACCCCAACCTACCCACGGGAGCCATCGAAGTACTGGTGGACCAACTCACCGTATTGAACAACGCTAAACTACCTCCCTTCACCATTGAAGACCAAACCGATGGAGGCGAAGAGATCAGGGCCAAATACAGATACCTCGACATACGCCGCAACCCGGTAAAGAACAACCTCATCTTTAGACACCGCGTGTCTATGGAGGTGCGCAAATACTTATCCGATCAAGGATTTATCGATGTTGAAACCCCTTACTTAATTAAGTCTACCCCAGAAGGGGCGCGCGATTTTGTGGTGCCTAGCCGAATGAATCCAGGGCAATTTTACGCCTTGCCCCAATCCCCTCAAACCTTTAAGCAATTATTGATGGTTGGAGGTATGGACCGGTACTACCAACTGGTTAAGTGCTTCCGCGATGAAGACCTAAGAGCGGACCGTCAACCTGAATTTACCCAGATCGATTGCGAAATGGCCTTTGTCACCCAAGAAGATGTACTCAACACTTTTGAGGGTATGACCAAGCACCTGTTGCACGAGATTTTGGGCTTGACATACACAGAGCCATTTCCGCGCATGACCTTTGACCAGGCCATGAAAACCTATGGGAATGACAAGCCAGACATTCGATTTGGCATGAAGTTCGGGGAGCTTAACGCAGTAGCCCAACACAAAGATTTCTCGGTGTTCAATCAAGCCGAGCTCGTGGTAGGCATCGCTGTGCCCGGTGGGAACAGCATGACCCGAAAAGACATCGACGGGTGGATCGAATGGGTCAAACGACCACAAATCGGCGCCAGTGGCATGGTCTATGTTCGTTGCGGGGAAGATGGAAGCTTTAAATCATCCGTCGACAAATTCTACACCGAACAAGACCTTGCTGCCTGGGCTGAAGCTACCGGTGCAAAACCTGGAGACTTGATCTGGGTGCTCAGTGGACCTGCTTCGAAAACCAGAACGCAGTTAAGCGCCTTGCGCATGGAGACAGCCCAGCGCTTAGGTTTAAGAAAATCAGATGAATTTGCCCCGCTTTGGGTGGTGGACTTCCCGCTCTTGGAGCAGGATGAAGAGACAGGCCACTGGCATGCGATGCACCACCCGTTTACTTCGCCCAAGCCAGACCAAATGCACCTTTTGGAATCTGATCCAGGAGCCGTCAAGGCCAATGCCTACGACTTGGTGCTCAACGGCAATGAAATTGGTGGGGGATCCATCCGAATCCACGACAAAGCTACCCAACAGCGCATGTTTCAGCTCTTGGGATTCACCCCAGAACAAGCCCGAGCTCAGTTCGGCTTTTTAATGGATGCCTTTGAGTACGGAGCACCTCCACACGGTGGATTGGCCTTTGGACTAGACCGTTTAGTGGCCATTTTAGGTGGTCAAGAGACCATTCGAGATTTTATCGCCTTCCCAAAAAACAATGCGGGAAGAGATGTGATGATCGATGCCCCTTCGATGCTGGATCAAGCCCAACTCGACGAGCTCAACATTGCCTTATCCTTAAAATCGTAACTAATGCCCGCCAAAAAGAACGACTTAATCACTCGATTTCTGATTTGGCGCGCCAAACACATCTCGCAGAAACAGTTTATCTATCTGCTGAGTGTGCTCGTGGGCTTTACCTCAGGATTGGGTGCGGCCATTCTGAAGAATGCCACCCACTTCTTCCAAAACTTGCTCGAGGGAAACTTGATCAAGTCCTACCACGATGCCTTCTACTTTTTATCCCCGGTAGTAGGGCTGGCTTTGGTATTTGTGATCATCAATTTCGGTATTCGCCGAAAGGTGAGCCACGGGATTCCTTCCACCTTGTATGCCATCTCCAAGAAAAAAGGGTTGATGAAGCGCTATCAAATGTTTGGCTCTATACTCACCGCCCCCATCACCGTAGGATTTGGAGGTTCTGTAGGTCTTGAAGGCCCTACGGTCGCTACGGGTGCGGCCATCAGCTCCAACCTGTCCAGGCTATTTCACATCAACCAATCTCAAAGAACGCTGTTGATCGGTTGTGCTGCAGCCGGAGCGCTTTCCTCCATCTTTAAAGCGCCCATCGCCGCCATTATTTTTGCGGTAGAAGTCTTTTCATTAGACCTCACCCTGATGTCTTTGTTGCCTTTATTGCTCGCATCATTGTCGGCTATTATCACCTCCTATTTCTTTTTTGGCGCACAAACCGTATTGCCATTTCAGGTGCTTGAACCATTTTTAGTCGATCAGTTACCCTTTTTTATGCTGCTCGGGTTGGTAGCGGGAGTCACCTCTATATACTTTGCTAGCACCTACGATTGGATCCACAAAAGATTTGAAGCCATCTCTCGCCTTTGGGTACGCCTAGTCCTTGGCGGGGCGCTTCTCGGGGTGTTGATATATTTCTTCCCTCCATTGTACGGCGAAGGATTTAGTACCATCAACAAATTGTTGTACGGCAGCAGCGAACAAATATTCACCAACACGGTATTTTCTAGCCTCCTCGACCATCCGTGGTCCCTTGTTTTGTTGCTTGGTGCCTTGGTCATGATCAAAGTCGTCGCAACAAGCATCACGTTTGGAGCAGGAGGCGTCGGTGGGATTTTTGCCCCCAGCTTGTTTATGGGTAGTGTGATGGGCTTTACGGTAGCGCGCATCATCAACCTCACCGGATTTTTTACCCCCGTCTCCGAAGCCAATTTTGCCTTGGTAGGCATGGGCGGGTTGATGGCCGGTGTCTTGCACGCTCCGCTTACAGCCATATTCTTGATCGCAGAGCTCACGGGGGGGTACACGCTTTTCATCCCGCTGATGATCACCGCAGCGCTGGGCTATGGAATAACCAAATGGGCCCATCCTCACTCCGTATACACCATGGAACTGGGCCGAAAAGGGGAACTGATCACCCACAACAAAGACCATGCGGTACTCACTTTAATGGATATGGAATCGGTCGTCGAACGAAATTTTATCCCTGTTCACCCAAAAATGACCTTGGGACAAATGATTCATGAGGCGGTGGTTCCCTCGTCGCGCAATATTTTCCCTGTTACCCACCCGGAAACAGGCGCGTTACTGGGTATTGTGCTCTTGGACGATATCCGGTCCATCATGTTTGACCCAAGCCAATACGATTCGATCAAGGTGCGCGATCTCATGCACGAACCTCCAGAAGTGATTGATGTAGACCAAGACAATATGGTGGGCATCATGCAAAAATTCCAGGAGAGCTCTGCGTGGAACCTACCCCTAGTCAAAGAGGGCCAATACTACGGTTTTATCTCCAAATCTAAATTGCTCACCGCATACAGAAGAAAACTAATCCACTTTACCATTTGATGACTCGAGCGACAAAAAACATATTGGCCATAGCGGCTATCAGCTGTTTGGGTGCGATTGCCTATGGAATCACAGGGGACCTTCCTGTGGTGGAAGCCCATCGATGGACGGGAGCGGGAACGGCTGCCCTATTCTTGTTGGTGATGCCTGCCTTTTTGGCCTTGGCCTCCCGCGGCAAATCCCTCAAAAACTACATGCTCACCCCAGAAAACATCGAAAAAATGCAAAGTAAACCGATGAAAAGCACTGATAATCAATAATTTTCACGGAAATTTTTTGAATCAGCTATTTTTTTAAATCGTTTTTTCTATACCTTTATTCTTTAACATTTTTATTTTTTTCTCCCATGACTGGAACTGTAAAATTTTTCAATGGATCAAAAGGGTATGGATTCATTACCAATGATGAGACAGGAAGCGACATTTTTGTGCACGCAACCGCCCTCAAAGGCATCCAAATCAACGAAGGCGACAAAGTGAGCTACGAAGAGGAAGATGGCAAAAAAGGAAGAATCGCTGTCAATGTAAGCATGTTATAGAAGATACACACTTTCCAACCCAATGAAGAAACCTCTAGCCTGTGCTAAGAGGTTTTTTTACGTCTTTGCGCAAAAAAATTTTGCATCAG
>JBEAQS010000013.1:0-7310 GCA_041163765.1 Bacteroidota bacterium
GGGAGTGCTCTGGGGTGGGGCGCCCAAGTCAGCACAATTTTGGGTTGAGCGGTTTTTTTGTGTTCTTCTATGGTCATCGCATCGGCCAATGCCTGAAGGGGATGACCTGTGGCACTTTCCATATTGACAATCGGTACCCCGGCGTATTTTAAAAATCCGTTGAGCACTATATCCGCTTGGTCTTCCGCTTGATTTTTGAGTTCTGCAAAGGAGCGCACGGCAATAACATCGCAATATTGGGACAACACAGCCGCCGCCTCTTTGATATGCTCCGCTTTGCCACCATCCATTACGACACCATCACCGAATTCCAATTGCCACCCCTCACTGCCAAAATTCATCACCACTACCTCCATACCCAAGAGTCGCCCCGCTTTTTGGGTGCTCAACCTGGTGCGCAGAGAAGGGTTGAAAAACAACATACCCAAGGTTTTGCCCTGTCCCAAAGACGCAACTTTGCGGTGATCTTTTTTTAAGGCCAATGCCCCCTTCAAGTGCTCCCCAAAGGGGTTCAGGTCCGATAATGCGGTAAAATTTTTCATGCGAGTGCTTGAGTTAATGCGTCAAAGAACTGGTCGATGTGTTCCTTTTTGATGTTTAGCGCTGGTAAAATACGCAATACCTTCGGATCACTAGCCGATCCGGTAAATATGTGGTGATCGTAAATCAGACGATTGCGCAGTGGAGCTACTGGTGTTTCAAAGGCCAATCCCAGCATCAATCCACGGCCTTTTACGTGAAGGACTTGGGGAATTTGGGCTGCTTTAGCCTTGAAATAGGACTCCATAGCGGCGGCTTGATTCATCAGATCTTCAGATTCGATGACTTCTAAAACAGCGAGTGCCGCTGCGCAGGCTAGGTGATTGCCGCCAAAGGTAGTTCCCAACATTCCGTAGCTCGCCTGGATGTGAGGGGCGATTAAGATACCTCCAATCGGAAATCCATTCCCCATACCTTTGGCCACGGAGACGATGTCTGGACTAATACCGGCGTGTTGGAAGGCAAAAAATCTACCAGAACGCCCGTATCCAGACTGAACTTCGTCTGCGATCATCATCGCTCCGTGCGCTTTACACGCGGCGGATATCTGCTGCAAAAATGCTGCAGATGGCATGTCGAGTCCCCCAACACCTTGGATGGGTTCTATGATTACGGCAGCGATTTTCCCGGTGGACAATAATTCCTCAAGTCGCTGAGTATCGCCAAAATCAACAAAATGCACTTGGTGTTGTGCGTTCAGGGGCGCCACAATTTTTGGATTGTCCGTCACGGCTACCACAGCGGAGGTGCGTCCGTGGAAGCTGTGTGTGAACGCGATTACTTCAGCTTTCCCAGTGACCATGGAAGCTACTTTGAGGGCGTTCTCATTGGCTTCTGCACCTGAATTGCACAAAAACAGTTGGTAGTCTTCCAGCCCGGATAGGGCCCCTAGTTTTTGAGCGAGTTCCTGTTGTAAGGGGTTTTGTACCGCATTGCTGTAAAAGGCCATGCGGTCGAGTTGTTCCTTGATCCGAGCCACGTAATGCGGGTGGGTATGCCCGATGGAGATTACCGCGTGACCTCCGTATAGGTCTAGGTAGGGGGTGCCGTTGTCATCCCAGACCACAGATCCCTCTGCCTTTACCGGGGTGATGTCGTATAATGGATAAACGTCAAATGGCTTCATAATTGTTCTCGGGTAATGTTACTTATTTTTTCAAACGAGCGTTGCATGCCTTGTATCAAAGCAGAACTCATGCCCTGGTGTTCCATCTCGTTGAGTCCTGCAATCGTGCACCCTTTTGGGGTGGTTACTTTGTCGATTTCCGCTTCTGGATGCGAGTTGGATTTGACTAAAAGATCAGCAGCTCCACGACAGGTATAAACAGCGAGTTCTTGGGCTTCACGGGCTTCAAACCCCAACTGAATGGCGGATTGGGTAGTGGCTCTAATCAGGCGCATCCAAAATGCAATCCCGCTGGCGCAAACCACGGTCGCAGCCTGCATCAGTTCCTCGTGAATCACCATCGAATGCCCCATGCGCTCGAAAATGGCTTGAGCCAGGGCTACTCTTTTTTCTCCTTTTGGATTGCTGCAGATGCAGGTCATTGAACTGCCCACCGATAAAGCGGTATTGGGCATGGCCCGGATCAAGTATCGATCAGGCCCAACAATTTCCTCGATAAAGGCAATGCTGCACCCAGCAGCTGTGGAAATGACCACATGCCGTTCTTCTAACAGATCGTTGACTTCGGTTAGGATGGTTTTGAGTTGGCTGGGTTGTACGGCAAAGATCAGGATATCCGATTGTTGAACGGCCAACCGATTATCGGTCGTTACAGTTACGTTCCCGTACGATTCAAATTCCTGGATATTGCTGGTATGTCTTTTGGTCAGCACCATGGAGGTAGCTCCGTTGGTGTTGAGGATGCCGCGCGCGAGCGCTTTTCCTAGATTTCCTGTTCCAATGATGGCAATTTTCATAAGCGTTAAAATGCGGAGGGTTTAAGTAACAACCCTAGGTTTTCTTCCCATCCAAAGATGAGGTTCATGTTTTGTACGGCTTGGCCGGAGGCCCCTTTAAGCAGGTTGTCAATCGCTGAGGTGATCAGCAGCTGGTCTTCAAAAAGGTGTAGGTGTAGGTGGCAGAAGTTGGTGTTCACCACGGCTTTTAAGTGAATCGGATCTTCTGATCGGTGCGTAAATGGCGCATCGGCATAGAAATCGTCAAATAGCTGTTTGGCTTGGGGGAGCGTCCCGGAATAAGCGGTGTATGCGGTGGCCCAAATCCCGCGGGCAAAATTCCCTCGTTGAGGTAAAAAATAGAGTTTGGGACTGGTTTTTTGAAGCCCCCCCAATTGTTCACTGATCTCTCCTAAGTGCTGGTGTTCAAAGGCTTTGTACCAAGACATCGAATTGTTGCGCCAGCTAAAATGGGTAGATTCCGACAAGGTAGCGCCCGCACCGGTACTTCCGGTGGTTGCGTTGATATGAACGGGTTGCTGTAGGTATCCATGAGCCGCGAGCGGAGCTAGTGCCAACTGGATGGCGGTAGCGAAACAGCCGGGATTGGCCACGGCATCAGCCCCCTCAATCGCTTTCTTTTGGGTTTCGCACAGTCCGTAGACAAAGTTTCTTCCGGCAAATGAGGCGTCTTTTTGGGCCCTAAAGTCCGTGCTTAAATCGATGATTTTTGTGTGTGTACTAAAAGGATGTTCGGTTAAAAAAGCCGCGGAAGCTCCGTGTCCCAAACACAGAAAGACCACATCCACCTCGGGATTGACACGGTCCGTCAGGGTCATATCTACCATGCCCAATAAATCAGGATGGGCGCTGTGGACCGGGCGACCCGCTCGAGTTGTTGAATACAAAAAATCAATAGTGACGGCTGGGTGCTGGCTGAGGATGCGCACTAGCTCCCCTCCAGTATACCCTGTAGCGCCGATGATGCCTGCTTTAATCATGGTAAGGATGTATCGAGTTGTAAATCATTCCGGCATTGGCGCTGATGGCGATAAATCCTTTGGCGTCTTCAGCCGTCCACGCCTTGTTTTCTTCCCCGTAGGAACCGAAGGAAGAACGCATGAGGTCGTTGGGAGAATCCACTCCGTCTAAGGTAAATCGGTAGGGGTGTAGGGTGACGATGACCGTGCCCTCCACCGCTTTTTGACTATCGATAAGAAATGCCTCTAGGTTGCGCATTACAGGATCAAGGTATTGGCCTTCGTGCAGGAGCATCCCATAAAAATTACCGATTTGTTCTTTTTGGAATTGTTGCCACTTGCTGAGGGTGTGTTTTTCAAGTAGGTGGTGGGCTTTGATGGTCACCAAGGCAGCGGCTGCTTCAAATCCGACGCGGCCTTTGATGCCGATGATGGTGTCTCCCACATGAATGTCGCGACCGATGCCATAAGGACCCGCTATTTTCTCCAACTCTTGAATGAGTACCTGTGGCGCGTCTACACGCCCGTCGATCGACACAAGTTCTCCTGATTTAAAGCCCAGACGTACAGTACGCGGGGTGTTTTCGGTCTGTTGGGTCGGGTAGGCTTGTTCGGGTAGGGGTTGATCTGAAGTTAAGGTTTCCACCCCGCCTACTGAGGTGCCCCAAAGGCCTTTATTGATCGAGTATTTCGCTTTTTCCCAGTGCCCTTCAACACCTTGTGCTTGTAAATAAGCGATTTCAGTATCCCGACTTAAAGCTTCATCACGGATGGGGGTAATCAATTTCATTTCCGGAGCGATGATGCGGAAAATCAAATCAAATCGGACCTGGTCATTACCCGCCCCGGTAGATCCATGGGCGATGTGGGTAGCGCCTATTTTTTGAGCGTATTGGACTATTTCCAATGCTTGAACCACGCGTTCAGCGCTCACCGATAAAGGGTAGGTGTTGTTTTTAAGCACATTGCCAAAAATTAAGTATCGCACCACTTTGGTATAAAACCGGCGCACCGAGTCGATGGCGGTGTAACTATGTACCCCCATGGCCAGTGCTTTGCGTTCGATCTCAGCGATTTCTTCCGGGGCAAATCCCCCCGTGTTCACCGTCACCGCATGGACTTCATATCCTGCTTGTGAAAGGCTTTTAGCGCAATAAGAGGTGTCGAGTCCTCCAGAATAGGCGAGTACTAGTTTTTTCATTTTTTTTGGGCTTTTAGCAATAGTTTTTCCTTGATTTGTTTCAAGCGTTGAAAGGCTTTTGGATTGAATATGCGCTCTTTTAACCCGGGTTTTTTCACCTGGGGATCATAGAGCATACCGGTACACAAACACATTTTGCGTTCTGTACGGGTCAGGATGTCAAAGTTCTTACACGTTTTACAACCGTTCCAGAATTCTGGATCATCGGTCAATTCAGAAAAAGTCACCGGTTTATACCCCAGTGCATAGTTGATCTTCATCACGGCAAGTCCTGTGGTGATGCCAAAAAGTTTGGCGTCAGGAAATTTCTTTCTGGAGAGGTCAAAGGCGGCTTGTTTAATTCTTTTCGCAAGTCCAGTACCTCTAAAGTCAGGATGTACAATGAGGCCTGAATTGGCTACAAATTTTTCATGCCCCCATACTTCTATGTAGCAGAAACCGGCAAATGCATCTCCGCGCAGGGCGATAATCGCATTCCCATTTTCCATTTTCTTTTGAATGTACTCAGGGGTGCGTTTGGCAATACCCGTTCCTCTGATTTTGGCAGATTCTTCGATGGTGTCGCAAATGATGGATGCGTATGTAAAATGAGTACGATCAGCAACAAGGATGCGCATAGCACAACATGGTGTTTAGTGAAATAAGTAAAAAAGGATTTTGAGTTCGAGGGGGGAATTGGACACACCTAATTCCATAAAAAGACACACCCTTACGGGCGTGGCAACCTTGGGGTTGTCCTATAGGAAAAGGACCCCTGGGCTAAAGACACTAAAAGTACTTGGACTTTCATGGGCACAAATGTAACAAAATATCCAGGCGGTATCCCGCTCGTTCAAGGATTTAACAAAAAGCGCCTCAGCTGTCATAAATCACCAAGCGTCGATGACCTGTCTAAAAAGTGCTATTTTAGCGTAAAATGATTGAACTGTGACTCAAGTATTTCGCGCTGCAGCGTTGACCTGCACCTTATTGGCCCTGGCCTCTTGTCAAAACAAAAAAGAAGTAACCCCTTCGGAGCAAACGGCTGCTTATGATGAGCCCTATCGCCCGCAACTACATTTTTCGCCCGAGGCGCACTGGATGAATGACCCGAACGGTTTGGTTTATCACCAAGGGGTGTATCATTTATTCTATCAGTATTACCCAGAGGATATCGTCTGGGGTCCCATGCACTGGGGACACGCTACCTCAACTGATTTAGTTTCTTGGACCCACCAACCCGTTGCTTTGTTTCCCGACGAACACGGTTATATTTTTTCCGGTTCTGCAGTAGTAGATACCCAAAACACCAGCGGATTAGGCACTTTGGAAAACCCGCCTATGGTAGCTTTGTTTACCTACCACAAAGCGGAGCGGGAAAAAGAAGGGTTTAATGATTTTCAGACTCAGGGACTGGCGTATAGCCTGGATAACGGACAAACTTGGACTAAGTATGCCCAGAATCCAGTGATTAAAAATCCCAATAGCATACGCGATTTCAGAGACCCTAAGGTGTTTTGGAATGAGCTCACTCAGGCATGGACCATGCTTTTGGTCGCTGGAGATCACGTGCAGATCTGGGGATCAAAAAATTTGATCGACTGGACCCAGCAAAGCACTTTTGGCCATGAATTAGGCGCTCACGGGGGTGTTTGGGAATGCCCAGACCTCTTTGCGCTTCCTGTTGAAGGGACCGACCAAGTTCGTTGGGTCATGTTGGTTAGTATCAATCCAGGGGCGCCCAATGGAGGAAGTGGTACTCAATATTTTGTCGGTGATTTTGACGGAACGACCTTTACCACCCATCAAAAAGAGCCCTTGTGGATCGACGGGGGAACTGACAACTACGCCGGGGTGACCTATAACCATACCCCTGACGGGTCCAGGCAGTTTATCGGCTGGATGAGCAATTGGGCTTATGGCCAGGAAACACCCACCCAAGAGTGGCGTTCTTCGATGACTTTGGCGAGAACCTTGAGCTTGCGACCTACGCCACAAGGGCCTAGGCTGCGCACCAAGCCTTTGCCTGCTTTGGCTAGCTACTTCGACGGTGCGGCCCAAGAAGTTTCCCTTAACACGCCCTGGACGCATCCTGGCCCGGGTCATTTGACAGGCCAAGTATCCGGGGATCAAGTCTGGACCTTGTCCAACGCCTCTGGTCAATCGGTAGTCTTCACCTTTGAGGCCTCAAAAAACAGAATCACGGTGGATCGATCCGCTTCTGGGGACGTTTCGTTTAGCCAAGCGTTTGCCGCATCACCTATGCAGATGGATTGGGATAACCCCGCAGACAACACACAGGTAACCATGTACCTAGATGCTTCTTCGTTGGAACTCTTCGTCGGTGATGGAGACCAGGTCATGACCTTACAGGTATTTCCCACCACACCTTGGGACCGTATTTCAGTGGTTAGTGCCCCAGGTTTACTTCCCGACCATTCATTGAGTTGGCAACCGATGCGCTCGATTTGGGAAAAGCGTTAACAAAAAGGGGCGGCCACAGGCCGCCCCTTAATTTTTCACCCAGTGGTATTATTGAACGTTGACTGAAAAACTCACCAACACATCGGTTTCACCACCTGCCGTATCCGGATTTCCGTTGTTGGGCTTGGTGGGGAGGTGTCTGAGCATGACGGTCAGGGTGCCCGATCCCTGGGTGGGGGTAATGGCAAATGCAGTCCCCAACGGTTGCCCGTTCCCGTCGTTAT
>JBEAQS010000014.1:0-13917 GCA_041163765.1 Bacteroidota bacterium
AATTAAAGAAAGAAAAGCTGTCTTTGACATCTACTTTGTAGACATCATCTTTTCCAAGTCCAACAGTATCCCTGATGAAATCCTTTAGGGTTCCCCAATTAAACCCATCTCTAGAGCCGACATTGATAAAATAGCGAACGCTATCTGGATTGCTGTTGCTGTATCCTTCAGACCGTTCTGCTCGATCTCCTCTGTCTGAGGATTCGGAGGCATTTAGGTCTCTTGTTTTGTTGTAATAGTTGTAGAAGCGACCAAATTCGACAGAAACGATTTTTTTGATCAATTCTTCTTTGGTCAATCCATCCAAAACTTCGTTGATTTTGGGTAGATATTCATCTACATCATGATTGATTTCCGTGTTTTTAATCTTATTGGCCAAAGCAAACAACTGTATTTCACATATTTCCATTCCTGTAGGAATGTTTTTAAGGGTGAACTTCTGTTGGATAATTTTTTCAATATGGCTGATTTTTCTCAGTTCAGAGCGAGTGACAATCACCATGGAAACACCTTCTTTACCCGCCCTGCCTGTTCTTCCAGATCGGTGAGTGTAAGTTTCAATTTCATCGGGTAATTGGTAGTTGATTACATGGGTGATGTCATCGACATCTATTCCACGAGCAGCTACATCGGTTGCCACCAACATCTGTATTTGTTTCTTTCTAAAAGAGCTCATCACCAAATCTCTTTGGTTTTGGCTTAGATCTCCGTGAAGTGCCGCTGCGTTGTAGCCGTCTTCAATAAGGTTTTCGGCTACTTTTTGGCAATCGCGTTTGGTGCGGCAAAACACCACGGAAAATATTTCTGGGTGAGCATCTGCTAAACGCTTAAGCGCTTGGTAGCGATCTCTACTTCCGGCTACATAGTATTCGTGAACGATTGTGCTGGCTCCAGAATTTTTTGAACCTACCGTTATTTCAACCGGTTGGTTCATGAATTTTTTGGCAATCACGGACACCTCTTTAGGCATAGTGGCGGAAAACAGCCAGGTTCTTTTTTCTCTAGGAGTATTGGATAAGATGTCTTGAATGTCTTCGTAGAAGCCCATGTTGAGCATTTCATCCGCTTCATCCAGAATACAGTAGTCGATTTGAGTGATGTTGATCAATCCTCGATTGATCATATCTTTCATCCTGCCTGGGGTAGCTACCACGATTTGCGCACCTCTTTTGATTTGGCTGGCCTGTTCGGTAATGCTGGCCCCCCCGTAAATAGCTACGGTATGAAGACCAGGAATGTATTTGGCATACAACTTGATTTCGTTGGTGATTTGCAAACACAGTTCCCGGGTAGGTGATAGAATAAGTCCTTGGGTGTGTTTTCTGGAAGGATCGATTTTTTGAATCAGAGGAAAACCAAAAGCAGCCGTTTTTCCTGTACCTGTTTGGGCCAATGCGACCAAATCAGTTTCCTCTCCTAAAAGAATAGGAATAGCTTTTTGCTGTACTTCTGAGGGTTTTGTAAATCCTAAATCTTGGATGGCTTGAATCAAGGGAGCATCCAATCCCAATGTGTCAAATGTTGACATGGTTTTGTAGTTTATCGCAAATATGTCTGTTGCATAGAGCGATAAACCATTGAAGGACACTCAGCGCAACACATGCTATACCAGCGGCGTTAATAATGGCGCAAAGGTAGTCATTAATAAATGAACAATCCTAACACTTTATTTTTTATGTAAGCTGTTGATTGTCAATAAATTGAATGAATTTATTCAACGCCTTGCTTCGGTGGCTCCATTTGTTTTTGGTTTCTCTATCCATTTCCGCAAAGGATTTATCTGCTCCTAAGGGCCTGAATACCGGGTCGTATCCAAATCCATAGGAACCTCTCGGATGTTCGAGAATTACACCGGCAGCGACACCCTCAAAGAAATAGTGTTTTTGATCTAGGTTAAACGACAGTACTGTTTTAAAAGACGCAGATCGCTGGGTGGTTTTTGCTAGTGAACGAAGTAACAGCTCCATATTGTCCTGATCATTTGCCTGAGGTCCGGCATATCGGGCAGAATAAACACCGGGTTGGCCGTTTAAAGCGTCGACAAATAAACCCGAGTCATCTGATAGTGTAGGAAGTCCCGTTTTTTCAAAGATCAGTTGAGATTTGATCAGTGCATTTTCATGAAGCGTGGTGCCCGTTTCCTCGATTGGCTGATCAAATCCAACATCTTTTAACGTAAGTATTTTAAAGTCCCCTTGAAGCAGGTGATTTAATTCTGCCACTTTATTCAGGTTGTTTGTGGCCAATACAAGTTGAAAAGGGATCTTCATATCAGGGTATTTGCCTGTAAATTTATCACAATTTATCCCGGAATAATCGCATTAAATTTACCTACTTTTGTGCCTTAAATACCTTAAGCCGTGGGCAAAAATTACGTTTTTGATTTTGACAGTACCTTAACAAGGGTAGAAGCTTTGGATGTTTTGGCTGAAATTACCTTGGAAGGTAACCCTGAAAAAGAATCCATCATTGAACAGATTAAAGAAATCACCAATCTGGGTATAGATGGAGAGATATCTTTCACTGAATCATTGGAGCGAAGAATTAGGTTGCTCAAAGCACATAAGAATGATTTAGCAGAATTAGTTACCAGATTATCCGCTAAGGTGTCTCCGTCTATTGTAGAGAATAAGTCGTTTTTTACCCGATACTCGGAGGATATCTATGTTATCTCCTGTGGATTCAAAGAATTCATAGATCCCATTGTTGCCGCATATGACATTCCCTCTGAGAAGGTTTATGCCAACACGTTTACCTATGATCAGGACGGGTACATTACCGGTTTTGACCGCATGAATGTGCTTTCTGCTCACAATGGAAAGATAGATTGCTTAAAAAACTTGAATTTGAGAGGGGAAATTCAAGTAGTGGGGGATGGATACAGCGATTATGTGATGAGAGAAGCAGGTATAGCAGATAAGTTCTTTGCCTACACAGAGAATGTCCAAAGACAAAAAGCTATGGCCAATGCAGACCATATTACACCAAACTTAGACGAATTTTTATACATCAACGATTTGCCACGAAACATTTCTTACCCCAAACACAGAATCAAAGTGCTTTTATTGGAAAATGTACATCCACAGGCCTTTGAGCATTTAACCACGGACGGCTTTACGGTTGAAACGGTCACCTCCAGTTTAACCGAAGAGGAGCTGATAGAAAAAATTAAAGACGTTCACGTTCTGGGCATACGTTCGAAGACTCAGGTAACACAAAAAGTACTCGATGCTGCGGACAAGTTGATGGTGGTTGGAGCATTTTGCATCGGAACAACACAGATTGATTTGATGGCCTGCAAAAAACAAGGGGTCGTCGTATTTAATGCTCCTTATAGCAACACGCGCTCTGTCGTAGAGCTAGCTATCGGGGAGATCATTATGTTGATGCGTCGCATATTTCCTAGATCAACTGAAATACACAATGGTCAGTGGAACAAAACTGCTTCAAACGCTACGGAAGTTCGAGGCAAAAAAATCGGTATTGTAGGTTATGGGAACATCGGGAAACAGCTTTCCGTATTGTGCGAAGCCATGGGTATGCAGGTGTATTTTTACGACATCAACGATCAGCTGGCTCTGGGTAATGCAACAAAGTGTCATTCACTCAATGAACTTCTAGCCATAGCCGATGTAGTTTCATTGCATGTAGATGACAATAAAGCCAACACCAACCTTTTCAATGCGGATCGATTCAGCCGTATGAAAAAGGGGGCACTGTTTATCAACCTGGCCAGAGGTTTTGTGGTGGATATTCCAGCTCTAGTGGCCGCTTTAAAAAGTGGTCATTTAGGTGGTGCAGCGGTGGATGTTTATCCCTGGGAACCTATTGGAAATGGTCCTTTTGAAACGGAACTTCGCGGATTAGACAATGTGATTTTAACGCCCCATATCGGAGGAAGCACAGAAGAAGCTCAAAAAGATATCGCCTCTTTTGTACCTAAGAAAATCATGGATTATATCAATTCGGGCACCACGGTAGATGCGGTTAATTTCCCCAACCTAAGACTTCCAGAACAAAAGAATACCCACAGATTTTTACATATTCACCACAATGTACCTGGTGTAATGGCCAAGATTAACGAAGTTCTCGCCAAATTTGACCTAAATATAACAGGCCAGTTCTTATCCACAGATAATGAGGTAGGGTATGTGATTACTGAAGTAAATAAAGAGTACAACAAAGAAGTCATGAAGGCCTTAAAAAAGATTGACAATACGATTAAGTTTAGGGTATTGTACTAACCTACTGGTGGTGGTAGGGCTCATTGTTTAGAATGGTCATCGCTCGGTATAATTGTTCGACCAAAAAGAGCCTGACCATTTGATGTGAAAAGGTCAATGAAGATAAAGAAATACACTGGGGGTGTTTTGATTTCAGTGAAGCGCTGATTCCGTAAGGTCCCCCGATCACAAAAACAGCGTGCTTGTATCCAGCAACCATGGTTTTGTTGATGAATTCACTCAAGCCTATCGAGCTGAAGGTTTTGCCTTTTTCATCTAAAAGAATAGCCAGGTCGTTGTTTTTAATGTGGCTGCTGATCTGATCTGCCTCCCAAGTCATCTGCATTTCTTTGCTGAGTGTTTTTCTATTTTTTGGATCAGGAATGAATATCCATTCAGTCTTGATGTAGTGTTGTAGTCGATCGGTGTATTGGCCGATTAAAGCCTCAATTTCACGCTGGTCTGTTTTTCCGATACAAACTATTTTGATGTGCATGGTCAAGATCTTTATGGAAATGGATTAATTATATTTGGTGATTCAACCCATCGCCCAAAACTAGCAAATAATAAATGATTCAGCTGGATGTCTTGCTGCCTTTGCCGCTTAACCATTTGTACACTTATGTTCTGCCTGAGGAAATCGAACCCCCCAGACCAGGCATTCGCGTAGTAGTGCCGTTTGGGGCTAAAAAATGGCAGACGGGAATTGTTTGGCGGATTCGCGAAGTAATTCAAGCGGATGATTCCCTCAAGGAGATCGTTTATGTGTTGGATGAAACTCCATGGATCACCGAGCAGCAAATGCTATTTTTTGACTGGTTGTCTACCTACTACATGAGTCCTTTAGGGTTGGTGCTGAAGGCAGCCATTCCGAGCGCACTTTTGCTGTCTTCTCAGACACTGGTTCAACTCACACCTGATGCGCACGTAGAAGCTGATTCATTGACGGACCAAGCATACATGATGTTAGAAGCGCTCGCTCAACACAAGTCACTTCCGTTAAATACGTTATTATCCATTGGAGCTAAGTCATCTGGAATGGATACCATCAATCATTTGGTGGACCAAGGCTTGGTGTTGGTTGAACAAGATATTAAGGAAAAATATGTGCCTAAATACGAGACTTTTATTCGCGCAGATATCCAACAAAAATTGCTTTTAAGCACCTTGCCACCCAAACAAAAAATTCTTTTTTCCTGGTGTCTTGAAAGGTCGACAGCTGGTTCGTTTACCATCAAAAAGAAAGAGCTGACCAACACGGATTTTTGGAGTCCTTCAGCGTATAGAGCACTTGTTGAAAAGGAGTTGTTGCTTGAAAAGTCAGTGCGTGTTGATCGTATAGTTTGGGATCAACATGAAACGACAAAACCCTTAAAGCCACTATTTCCGCCACAGAACATCGCCTTGAATGAGCTCTTGAATCGACTATACGAATCAAAAGTTACCTTGCTTCACGGGATTACAGGCTCTGGAAAAACTGAGTTATATGCTCATCTATTTGAAGAGTTATTGCGAAAAGACCAACAAGTTCTCTTTTTGTTACCAGAAATTGCCTTGACCACGCAATTGATTAAAAGAATGCAGACGTATTTCGGCGATAAAGTAGCTACCTATCATTCTGGGATGAGTCAGAATGAACGGGTTGAGGTTTGGCGTCGAGTTGCTGCAGGGAAACCAACAGCTCAATTGATCTTGGGTACTCGATCTTCTGTGTTTCTGCCTTGGAAAAATTTGGGTTTGGTCGTTGTTGATGAGGAGCATGAGTCAGCCTACAGACAAATAGAGCCTGCACCTAGATACCACGGAAGGGATGCAGCGATTTATGCGGCTCATCTGTATGGCTGTGGTGTTGTCTTGGGTTCAGCCACCCCCAGTTTAACCTCTATGGCTCATGCTCAGTCTGGCAAATACGGGTATGTGCGCCTGGATGTGAGGCATTTGGGTACCCCATTGCCCCAGGTTTTGCTCATTGATCTCAAAGAACAACAGCTGAAAAAGAAAATGAAAGGTCATTTTTCTTCGGTACTTATCGATGGAATCACCGAGTGTTTGGGGCAAGGGAAGCAAGTAATTCTATTTCAAAATCGAAGAGGTTTTTCACCTAGTGTACAGTGTACCTCTTGTGGTCACAGTCCTCAGTGCCCAAGTTGTGATGTTTCTTTAACCTACCACAAGCAAGGCAACATTTTGAAATGCCATTATTGCGGTTTTTTTCAAAACCACCTAAGTCAGTGTCCAAGCTGTCGCGCTCCGGGTATGGAAACCCTTGGATTGGGTACCCAGCAAGTACTCGAATCGTTTCAAGAACTCTTTCCTGGTGTTTCTGCAAAAAGGATGGATCAGGACACCACGCGAAGAAAGAACGCTTATCAAGAGCTCATAGACGGGTTTGAACAACGCTCATTTCAAGTGTTAATAGGCACACAAATGCTATCCAAGGGATTGGATTTCAAGCAAGTTGGTTTGGTGGGTGTTCTTCAAGCAGATGCGATGTTGCATCACCCTGAATATTACGCCCATGAACAAGCTTTCCAGATCCTCTATCAACTGGGTGGGCGCTCTGGTCGTTCAGAGGCTCAGGGGAAGTTTTACCTACAAACATATATGCCTGAACATCCTTTGCTGCAACAAGTCTCCAGACATGATTATGCGGGAATGGTAGAAACTCAGTTAGCACAAAGACGTGTTTTTCAATACCCACCTGAAGTCAAGTTGATCAAAGTAATCCTAAAGCACAAAAACTGGAATACCGTGGACAAAGGCGCTCATTGGTTTGCTCATCAAATCATATCCAGAAGTAGTTTACCCGTCTTGGGGCCTGCTGATCCAGCTGTTGCCAGGATTAAAGATCAGTTTATCAAACATATTGTTGTTAAAGTGCCCCCACATGTTTCCCTGTCGGGTGTTAAAAAATCCTTGAGTAGATTACAGCAAACTTTTGAGGCTATTCCTGAGTTTCGCTCGATTCGTCTGTTGTTTCAGGTAGATTATTAGCCGCTTGAGTTCATCCCACATCGTGCTGAAAGTGCAGCTGTTTTAATGCCGCTTCAAAAGCTTGTTTGTTGTTTCTGCTCACGGGTAATTCTATTAAGTCAACCCAAACTTTTTTCTCTTGATAAGTTTCAATCCGGTGAAGGTTCACGGCATATGATTTATGGATTCTAAAAAAGGAGTGCTCTGGCAATAGGCTCAAGAATTTGGTGAGGCCCATGGAAAGGATAAAGTTCTGTTTGTCGGTAATTACTTTTACATAATCCCCAAGGGCCTCAACCCACTTGATCGATTGAATCACCAATCTTTTTTTGCTTTGTTCGTGCTTGACATAGATGGAGGGCTCTTCATTAACCCACTGTCTGTTTTGTTCTACTCTAGCGCTTGCTTTGGTTATGGCTGCATCAAAACGGTCTTGTTTAACCGGGCCACATAAAAAGTCGGTGACATTGTAATCAAAAGCTTTAATCGCGTGTTGCGTGTTTTCTGCCATAACAATGATCTGTGGGCTGTTATGCAGGGACTCGATCAACTGAAATCCGTTGCGCAGTGGCATGTCGGCAGCAATGATGGCGATATCTACCTCTCGGCAATTGATTCCGTGTACGGCCTCAATGGCATTTCTAAAAGTGCAGAGTAAATTGAGCTGAGGGTGTTTTAACGCCATTTGACGGATATGCTCTCTTTTGGACAATTCAGATTCAACGATCACACAGTTTAGTTTTTTCATAGCTGATGATTTAGTGGTTAGTCTGACTAAAGTATCTGCCACAGATCAGGTGTGCTAAAAAATGTTGTGAAGTAGGCTTATTGTGTTGTAAAAGGTCATTTTGACGATGTGTGCAAAAAGCAGTTTGGCCCAAGAGGGCTCATATTCCCTGAAAGTCAAATGATTCGTCATTTCACTTGTTCATCCAAAATGTTTGTTTTATTTTTGCACCCTTAAATTTTATGAACTTATGAACCATTACGAAACTGTTTTCATTTTGAATCCCGTTCTATCTGAGACCCAGATAGAGGAAACAGTTAAGAAATTCGAGGATTTCTTAATTAAGAGTGGTGCCAAAATGGTCTCCAAAGAAAACTGGGGACTTAAAAAGTTGGCCTACGCAATCCAACACAAAAAAAGTGGTTTTTACCATTTGTTTGAATTCACTGCTCCTGGAGAGGCTATCGGCCTTTTTGAGCAAGAATTTTCACGCGACGAGCGCGTTATGCGTTTCCTCACCGTGAAATTAGACAAGCACGCCATTTCATGGGCGCAGCGCAGAAGAGAAAAATTAAACATTAAAGCCCTTTAGTCATGTCTATTGAACAACAAGCAAAAGGTAAAAAAGATGGTGAAGTGCGTTATTTAACGCCATTGAACATCGACACCAACAAACAGAAAAAATATTGCAGATTTAAAAAATCTGGAATCAAGTACATCGATTACAAGGACGCTGACTTTTTGATGAAATTAGTCAATGAGCAAGGAAAATTATTGCCCAGAAGACTTACCGGAACTTCTTTGAAGTACCAAAGAAAAGTGGCTGTGGCCGTTAAAAGAGCGAGACACATCGCATTAATGCCTTACGTAGGAGATTTACTTAAATAATTAGAGACGACCATGGAACTTATTCTAAAACAAGACGTTCAGGATTTAGGCTTTAAAGACGATGTCGTTAAAGTAAAGAATGGTTTCGGAAGAAACTACCTGATTCCTCAAGGATTAGCTGTTATGGCGACTCCTTCAGCAAAAAAAGTACTTGCTGAAAATTTGAAGCAACGAGCTCATAAAGAAGCCAAGCAAGTAAAAGAAGCCCAGCAATTGGCTGAAGCTATCGCACAATTATCCATCAAAATCGCTGCTAAGACAGGAGAAGGGGATAAATTATTTGGCTCTATTGGCAATGCAGACTTAGCTGAGGCATTGGCTCAAGCTGGTCAAACCATTGACAAGAAATTCATCTCTGTACAAGGTGGAACCATCAAAAGAACCGGTCCTTACAATGCGACGATCCGTTTGCATCGCGAGGTTTTGGTGACATTGAATTTTGATGTTGTTGCCGAAAAGTAATCGATGATTCTTTAACATAATTAAGGCTATAGTTTCTATAGCCTTTTTTTGTGCCGATGAAGTACATTCGTTTAACCCTGGAACAGTTCCATGCACTCGCTGAGGATTTTGCTACATTCTTGGCTGCTCAGTCGATTGATGCCAAGTCTTGGGATCGTCTAAAAAACACAGATATAGCTGAGGTGGATCGTCAATTAGATGCCTTTTCGGACCTGGTTTGGGAAGATGTCTTGTCCAAAGTTAAATTTCTTGAACACCGCACCAGTGATGTTTGCTTCGTAGTTCAAGTGAACGATGAGTCGATGTCCATGTTGCGTTTTTCCTGGCTGGACGATTCAGTCGATTGGACGACTCTGGATCTGGTGGATTGGCTGAAAGCTCATTGGTCCCATGAACTACTGGAGATCAGTAAAGGGACTAAACAACTGACTGAAAATCGGTATGAAGAGATTTTTAATTTGATTCAACAGGGAGCTTCTATCGCTGATGCACCGGAATATGCTTCCCTTTTTTTAATGTTTAGCTAGTACATTTTTAGTAGGTTTGCCTACGAAATCAATAACCATTATGGCCCAAAAACCATCATTGCCTAAAGGAACGCGTGATTTTAGTCCGATCGAAGTAGCGCGTAGAAACTACATCATTTCCGTGGTGAAAAAGCATTTTTTGCTCAGTGGATTTGGTCCTATTGAAACACCTTCGTTTGAAAATTACGAAACCCTGATGGGTAAGTATGGAGAAGAGGGGGACCGATTGGTTTTTAAAATCTTGAATTCCGGTGATTTTTTGTCTAAAATCTCTCCGGATCATTTAGCTGCACCAAACGCAACTTCCTGGACTCCGCTTTTGAGTGAAAAGGCTTTGAGGTATGACCTAACTGTTCCCTTTGCCCGGTATGTCGTTATGCATCAAAACGAGTTGACATTTCCATTTAAACGCTACCAAATCCAACCGGTTTGGCGTGCAGATAGACCGCAAAAGGGCAGATATAGAGAGTTCTATCAATGCGATGCTGATGTAGTTGGATCGGATTCCCTGTTTCAAGAAGTTGAATTGATCCAATTATACGACGCCGTTTTTTCGGAATTAGGACTTTCTGGGGTTCGACTTAAAATGAATAATCGAAAAGTCTTAACTGGGATTGCTGAGGTGATTGGTGCTCCAGAATTACTGATTCCCTTTACCGTGGCTTTGGACAAACTAGATAAGATTGGTCAAGCTGCAGTAGAGCAGGAAATGTTATCCCAAGGCTTGACACAAGACAGTATTGAACGCGCCCGTCCCTTGTTTTCCATTCAAGGAAGTGCTGGTCGTGTTCTGGATGAATTATCTGTATTTCTAGCCACTTCTACTATTGGGCTTCAAGGGGTCTCAGAACTTAAATTTGTGTTGGAAGGGTTAAGTGCGGTTTCCATCAATGAATTGAACATAGATATCGAGGTAACTCTTGCCAGAGGTTTAAACTACTATACAGGTATGATATTTGAAGTTGCTGCCCCCGCTTCTGTAGGTATTGGATCTATCGGTGGAGGAGGCAGATATGATGATTTGACCTCCATATTCGGATTATCTGGACTCAGTGGCGTAGGTATCTCTTTTGGGTTGGATCGAATTTATCTAGCCATGGAAGCGCTGGGATTATTTCCCCAGACGATTGTCAGTCGTCCATTGGTTTTATTTGCCCATTTTGGCGCACCAGAGGCTATGGCTTGCCTTCCCTTAATTCAATCCCTGAGAAGTGCAGGGGTTTCCTGTGAGTTGTATCCTTCAGCGGCTAAAATGCAGAAGCAAATGAAGTACGCCGATCAAAGATCTATTCCGTGGGTGGTCTTGATAGGTTCCCAAGAATTGGAGCAAAATACGGCTGTGGTGAAACATATGACCGACGGATCTCAAGTGACCTTGCCTTGGAGTGAGCTTTCCAGCTGGTTAAAGGCGCAACAGGGATAATTGCTGTTGTGCAGCATCCCAATACGCTCTTGGATGTTGGACAATAGGGTAGTGGTTCCAAGTCTTCTGAGAAGACAATAGGTCTAAGGGAGCAGCGGCCAAATACTCAATTTCTTCAGGTTGATGCATCAAGGACTGTTGATCGATCAGTTGGGTGTAGAGGTACACCCAATTGAATTCTCGGTCCATACAACTGTTTTTCGGAAAATATTCAGCAGAATACCATCCGCCTATGGGTGTGAGTAGTTTCTGACTGATTTGCAGACCTAATTCTTCTCGGGTTTCACGAATAGCGGCATCCGTCGGGGATTCGCCCCAATCGATATGACCTGTAGCGGATACATCCCAATGAAGTGGATTAGTTTGCTTGGTTTTTTTTCTCAACTGAACAATTAATTCTTTCTCCAGGTTGAAAACCAACACATGGACAGTAGGATGTATCACCCCTCGTTTATGGGCCCAGTCCTTGTCTATAGGCCGTCCCCATTCCTTGCCGTATCGGTTACAACAAGGAATGAGTTCAAGTGCCTTTTTGTTCATTTAGGAGAAATAACTGAACGTTTCTCCTGGCTCAATGTTTTGAAGAGTAGCCAAAATCAGTTCGATTACATGACACGCATCATCTTGATGCACCATTTCAACAGTGGTGTGCATGTAGCGCAAGGGAAGTGATATAAGCGCAGAAGCAACCCCTCCATTGCTGTAGGCAAATGCGTCCGTATCCGTTCCTGTAGATCTTGATGAAGCCATACGCTGGAAGGGAATATTGGCTTTTTCGGCAGTATCCATGATGCGCTCTCTCAGTTTGTTTTGGACAGCGGGTGCGTACGAGATCACTGGACCATCACCGATTTTAATTAGACCCTCCGTCTTTTTATCTATCATTTGAGTTGTTGTGTCGTGGCATACAACGGTAACGATAGCGACATTAGGCTTGAAGATTTGGGTGATCATTTCTGCACCTCTCAAACCAATTTCCTCTTGAACAGAATTGGTGATGTACAAGCCAAAAGGAAGTTTGATGTTTCTTTCTTTGAGCAATCGAGCAACCTGGGCGATCATGAATCCGCCTGCTCGGTTGTCGATAGCCCTACAGACCCATTTATTTTTGTTCAGTATGTGAAAGGTGTCTGGATACGTAATGACGCATCCCACGTGTACACCCATCGCTTTTACTTCTTCTGCGTCTTTTGCTCCTATATCTATAGTGATGTTGTCTAATGCAGGAGCTTGCTCTTTTGATTTGTCTTTTCGTGTATGAATGGCAGGCCAGCCAAATACTCCAGGAACGATTCCATTTTTAGTGTGGATGTTGACGCGTTTTGATGGGGCAATTTGGTGATCACTACCTCCATTTCTGATGACATAGATCAACCCGTCCTCTGTGATGTAGTTTACATACCACGAAATTTCGTCCGCGTGACCTTCAATAACTACTTTATAAGGTGCTTCTGGATTGATTACCCCAACTGCACTGCCATAAGTATCGGTGATAAAGGTATCAACATAGGGTTTTAGGTAATCCATCCACAATTTTTGACCATTCCATTCGTAGCCTGTTGGGGCAGCATTGTTTAGGTAGGCTTCCAAAAAGGCCAATGCGCCTTGATCTAAGGTGTGCTCTGTATTCATTGTATTAGTATTAGGTAGTTTACTGCGCAGATTACGCGTGTACAAACTTACTAACTTTCACGTTTGTTTGTGATTCCCGGCCAGGTTTATTGCTAAATTTGCTCCATAATATTCCGCTATGACTCGGTTGGTTATTTTCCTTCTTTTGTTCGTATTGCCTCAGGGATCTTGGTCTCAAGAAGGCCGTTCTTCGGGTGCTGATCAAACACGCAAAGACCAGGTTGCTGAGATGGATACATTGGCACCCACTATTGCGTTAAAAGAGGTGTTCGTTTTTGGTCCAACAAAATTTCGGGATAGTCAGGATATGTTCCGCTACTTGTTGCTCAAACGAAGAACATTAAAGGTGTATCCATATGCCAAATTAGCTGCGGAGAAATTGATGCAGCTCAACGCTGAACTCGAGGCTATTCCAAAAAGGAACAGAAAAAAACAACACACCAAGCAGATGCAGCGCTATGTAGAGGGAGAGTTTTCCGATGAATTAAAAAAAATGACTCGATCTGAAGGGCGTATACTCATTAAATTGATCCATCGTCAAACGGGGACGGCGCCTTTTTATCTGGTTAAAGATTTACGCGGAGGTTGGCGTGCCTTCTGGTACAGTACTACGGCTAAAATGTTTGATTTGGATTTAAAGTCAGAGTTTGATCCCATGAGTGTTCGGGAAGATTATTTTATTGAAGAGATCCTTCAGCGCGCCTTTGCTGATCAAACGCTGCAGTATCAAGCCTCACCGTTACAGTTTGATTTTGCGCAAGCTCACTCTTTTTGGAGTGGTAAAAAAAATAACTAGTACCTCTTGGTGGGTTCGTTAAAAGATTGTAATTTTATTTCCCTTCTTTTTTTACGCCCACAATAGGTTGGTTTCCAACTGTTTATTTTTGGGATAAATTTTTCTTCAAAAAAAGTTGAGAAAAGATTTGGATGGGAGAAAAAAAGGGATGTATATTTGCACCCGCTTTGAGATACAACGAAAGAGTTGTTTTGAAGGCATCAGAAGTTCATAGACATATTGAAAAGACAGCGCGATTATCAATTTATCTGCTTAGGTGGATAGAG
>JBEAQS010000015.1:0-25307 GCA_041163765.1 Bacteroidota bacterium
TAGGTGATTTGCCCCCGAGCTCCATGGTCACAGGATTCAAGTTTTTAGAGGCGTATTGCATGATCAACTGACCTGTGGTCGTTTCTCCAGTAAAGGCCACTTTATCGACCCGTGCGCTGGAGGCCAATGGCTTCCCAGCTTCAGGGCCAAACCCGTGCACAACATTGATGACACCCGGAGGAAAAACATCCGCGATTAACTCCATCAGTAAGGTCGCGCTAGAGGGAGTTTGTTCAGCAGGCTTTAACACCACACAATTTCCAGCCGCTAAGGCGGGGGGCAGTTTCCAAGAAAGCATCAAGAGTGGGAAATTCCAAGGAATGATCTGCCCCACTACACCAAGCGGTTCTTTGATGTTTAGGGATAGGGTATTTTCGTCAAGTTCTGATGCTGATCCCTCTTCAGCGCGAATACATCCCGCAAAATATCGCCAGTGATCTATAGACAGGGGAACGTCTGCATTGATGGTCTCGCGAATGGGCTTGCCGTTGTCGCAGGTTTCTACCAAGGCCAATAACTCTGCGTTTTGCTCCATGATATCCGCTACTTTGAGCAGTAACGCTGAACGATGCGCTACTGAAGTGTTGCCCCAAGCGTGTTTGGCAGCGTTGGCGGCATCCAAAGCTAGTTCAATGTCTTCTTGTTGAGATCTGGGATACTGAGCGATGACTGACTGATCAATAGGCGACTTGTTTTCAAAATAGGCACCACCTACAGGCGGAACAAATTTTCCGTTGATGAAATTGCCATACTGTGGCTTAAAGCTTGGTTTTTGGTAACTCATGTCGATTTGATTTTAGTTTAACGTTTTAACGAATTCTCTTCACAAAGTGCAGATAATCAAATATATATACCAAAAAGTATCCTTTATTGACTAGATTTATGAGAAAGTAACACATATCTATCATTCTTTCCATGTCATCACTATTTGACCAAAATCTACTCTTGCCGCACCGTCAAAAAAGGACGTTACAACAGCTGGTAGAGAACCAAACCACCTACACCTCGGATCGTTCAGAGCTTCATATTTTTGAAACTCACCAACAGGCTGAGCAAGTAGAATTAACTTTTGGGTTTCCCGTAGTGGCCAGCATGATCTCTGGAAAGAAAATCATGCATCTTGACCAACATCAACCGTTTGAGTTTGTTCCAGGCGAATCTGTCATTATGCCATCAGGGGATAAGATGATCATCGATTTTCCAGAAGCGACCCTGGATGCACCCACCCAGTGTTTAGCTTTAGGCATTGAACCACAAATGATTGAAGAAGTGGTCCACAGGTTTAATGCACACACCCGAATTGAACAAAATGAAAACGAATGGCAGCTCGATGAAGCCTCGTTGCATCTGCTGCACAATCAGGAATTACATCTCTTGGTGCAGCGATTGACCCAAACTTATTTAAATCGAAACTCTGGAAATGCATTTTTGGTCGACTTGATGGTTCAAGAACTCATTGTGCGTCTTTTGCAAACCAAAGCAAAAAAGTGGTTAATCGACGGAGTTACCCCCTACAGCAAGGACAGTAGATTAAGTTCCGTCATGCAATACATCAAGCTGCATCTTACGGATAAACAATTAGATGTGGAAACACTGGCCAACCATGCCTGCATGAGCCCTTCTCACTTTCACAAGGTATTTAAACAAACCATGGGAAGTGCTCCGATTGATTACCTGAACGGGGAGAAAATCAAATGGGCGCAAAAATTGATGCGTCAAGAGCCTGGAAAATCTGTTTCAGAGCTGGCCTATGCCTCAGGATTTAACAATGTGAGTTACTTTATTCGCAAGTTTAAAGCACAAACGGGACATACTCCGGCGGCTTTCAAACAAAAATCTACTCATTGAAGCAACTTAATACCGCTGAGTCCAGACTTCGTAGATTGGCGCTCCTTGACTGCTCATACCCGAGTGGTGCCACGCACCATCAACCAGGGAAAAATCAAAGGGCAAAGTAGCCCCAACCCGGGTTTGGTCCCTGGAAAAAAACTCTATGTGTTCTGTGTATTTTCCCTGCTCTGTAGTATATGTTCCGCCACCTGAACCCATAAATGCCTTAGTTTCGGTGTTGTAGGCAATCCACTGAAAACGAGTACCGGAAAGGATTTTCATGGTTTTTCGAGGGCCATCGGTTGATCTTGCGCTGATTTGGCCATCTTGTTTCCTGCCCGTCATCAACCAAGCTCCTGCCAAAGCTCCAGGTGTACCTGCATCGATCTGGGAAAAGTTTAAGCCCAGAGGAGCCATATGATAACCTGTCGCTGTTGGTGTTACGGTATACTCTTGGGTACTTCCCACTAATTCGCTCTGTGTTGAATCAAACTCAACCGTGAGGGTCCATCGATCGTCCATCAACCCCCATGAACCACCCATAGTCCTCACGAAAGCACCATTCTCTTTTCGGTACCAAGTGATGACTTGGTGCGATGAGGAGACGATGGAAACCACGCGCAAAGCTCCCCATTCAGGGTCTTGGGTCTGGGCTTCCCAGGCACCCAAGGGGGATTGGCCCCAAATACTCAGGCAAAATACCCAACTTAATGCAACGAATAGACTTCTCACCATCCTGCCATTAACTGCCCCAGTTGGCGCTTACCGCTTGTACTTCGTCCAATACCCTGAGTAGATTTTCACCCCAAAGTTTGTTGATCTGTTCTTGGGTATAGCCCCTTTTGACCAACTCAAGGGTGACGTTGAAGGTCTGGGAAGCATCATTCCATCCTTGGACTCCACCTCCACCATCAAAGTCTGAGGAAATACCCACGTGGTCGATCCCGATTAACTTGACCATATAATCGATATGGTCCACGAAATCGGCTACCGTAACACCTACAGGTGCATTTGGGTCTTCAAGCGCTATTTTTTCGGCTTCGGCCACAAGTGTTGGATAATAGGACATGAATTCATCTCTTTGTGCTTGAGTCAGGTCGCGCAATTGACTGCGCTCATACCAAGCATATCCTTTTTTATCGGCTAACTTTTTTCTGATTTCCTGAATATAAGCCATTCGGGCCTCGTGTTTCTGGGTGTTTACATAGGATGAAAAAGCTACGGTCTGCACCACACCTCCATTTTCTTTCAACCAAAGCAACTGCTCGTCATCTAAATTTCTGGAATGATCGCACAGGGCGCGCGCTGATGAGTGCGAGGCGATGATGGGAGCCTTGCTGAGCTCGATCATCTGGCGCATGGCCTCTTTTGAAGGATGCGAAACGTCAATCATCAGGCCCAATCGGTTCATTTCAGCCACTGCTTGTTTGCCCAGTTCACTGAGTCCGTTGTGCATCCACCCCTCTTCTTCCCCGGTATTGGAATCCGAGAACTGACTGTGTCCGTTGTGGGATAAGGACACATAGCGCGCACCTAAATCGCGGTATTTTTCAAAATTAGCCAAATCTTCCCCCATAGGATAGGCATTTTCCACCCCGATCATAGCTGCTTTTTTACCGGCTTGATGCAACGCTCGAACCTCTGCCGAAGTGGTTGCTAGTCCTATTTGTTCTGGGGCATATTCCGTGCACAGTCGTTGAATTGCCTCGAATTTGGCCATGGCATTTTCAGCCCCTGAAGCGTATCCCTCGGGGGTTAGTTCCCCCTGGCCGGTATACACAATCAGCCAAGCCACATCCAAGCCTCCTTCATCCATTTTGGGCAAGTTAACCTGTGTGTCCAATCGCTGTGTGTAATTGATGGAATCCGTAAAATTAGCGACATTGATATCGTCGTGGGTGTCGATGGTAATCGCTTCTCGGTGAATGCGTTGAGCCATTTCTTCCAAAGTTTCTGGGGCCGTGGGTTCTGCTTTTTTTCCACAGGAAAAGGCCAATAAGCCCGAAGCAATCAATAAACTGTATTTCATAAAAAAACGTTTGTTTAAATATATGAAAAGTTGTGTTTGACCTGTAAGCATAACTCAATACTAATGACTAATTTCAACAAGAATAATGATTTTAGTATGAAAAATCGATTAGTTGGGGTCCTGTGTTTTGGCTTAATTTCATGGGGAGCGTTTGGCCAAACCCGCACCGCTAAACAAAATTTGACGCAAGTACTTCAAAGTGAAGACACCCTGATCAGGAGATTTGTCACCCCAAATTCGCCCCACGAAGTACAGGTATATTGGTCTGAAGTACATGTATCCGCTGATGGACGATCAACTTTTGACACAGCTACCTTTCAGGCTGATCCCCAAACCTACTTTTATCCGGCCAGTACTGCCAAATTGCCTATAGCCATTATGGCCCTGGAAAAAATACGAGAACTTCAGGCACAGGGATATTCCTTGGACGAACACACTCCTTTTCAGGTGATCGATCCAAAAAACAATCAACTCATCTCAGAACAAAAAACTGTGCTCAACCTGATTCAAGAAATTTTTCTAGTCAGCGATAACGACGCGTACAACTATCTGTTTGATTTTTTAGGGCGGGATCAGATCAATGAGCGGCTCCATGAAATGGAGTTAACCCGTACGCGCATACACCACAAATTTTTGACGGGTGCTGACAACGAGAACACCTGGGAATATAAATTTTTTGACCAAGGTCAATTGGTGTATCACCAACCCTCTATTCAGGCCAAAAAACAAATAAAAAACGAGGTTGCTCAAGGGCTATACAAAGGCAAGGGATTCATGTCGGGCGATTCATTGATTCAACAACCCATGGATTTCACCTACAAGAACCACATCCCCCTTGAGGACCTTGTAGGCATGTTAAAAAGATTGGTATGGTTTGAAGAATTTACGGAGAAACAACGTTGGAAACTTCATAGAGCTGATGCGGACACCCTGTTGTATTGGATGGGACGCAACACCTTGGAATCCGATGACCCCAGATATACTGAACAGCTTGGGTATTGGGACAGTTACAACAAATTTCTCCTGTATGGTGACCTTAAAGGACAGATGAGTCCAAAAATTAGGATCTTCAACAAAATAGGGCAAGCCTACGGGACACTCACCGATATAGCCTACATCAAAGAGGGCGATCACCAGGGGATTATGGCCGTTACGCTCCTAGTGAATGAAAACGGTATTTTCAACGATGATCACTATGAATACGAGGAGCTAGGCCTACCTTTTATGCGTGCATTTGGCCGTGCTTTGTGGTCGGTATACACCTCAAGCACTATGGATTGATCTATATTATAGATGTATTTTTGAGCTAATCAATTGAAAAAGAGTTAAATTAATACTAAAACTATCTTTTATCGATAGTATTACTATTAAATTTGTGCCACAATCATGGATAACATGTCAAACAACGAGCCATTACCCATTTTAAAGCGGTTTTTTAGGCTGCTTTCTTTAGAGCGAAAAACCATCGCCCAAATTATTTACTACGCGTTATTTGCCGGTGTGGTCAACCTTTCTCTTCCCTTGGGAATTCAGGCTATTGTCAATTTTATTCAAATGGGTGACTACAGCACCTCATGGATTTTATTGGGCATTTTAGTGGTGTTGGGAGTGATTTTTGTTGGGGTACTCCAATTGATGCAGCTGCGTATCACGGAAGACTTACAACAAAAAATATTTACGCGGACCTCCTTTGACCTCGCATATAGATTTCCCAAAATGAAATGGAGTGCACTTCAAGGTCGCTATGCTCCAGAACTGGCCAATCGTTTTTTTGAAACACTGACCATACAAAAAGGGGTCACAAAAATTCTGATTGACTTCAGTGCCGCTTTGCTTCAAATTATATTTGGTTTGATCCTGCTTTCCCTGTACCATCCATTTTTTATCGCCTACGGGGTCGTTTTGCTCACCTTGGTGGTGGTCATATTTAAATATTCCATACCAAAAGGTCTAGAAACCAGTTTACTAGAATCAAAATACAAGTATAAAGTAGTTCATTGGATTCAAGACATTGCACGTTCACTCCTGTCTTTTAAACTATCCGGTAAAACTACCTGGGCCATGGACAAGAGCAACGTACTGATCGGCAACTATTTAGACGCCCGTGAAAAACACTTCAAAGTGTTGGTGCGCCAATACTTAAAAATGATTGGTTTCAAAGCATTGGTCACAGCAGCTTTACTGTTTATCGGGGGCACTTTGGTGATCAATCAACAGATGAATATTGGTCAATTTGTTGCTGCTGAGATCATTATACTGTTGATGATCAACTCGGTAGAAAAACTCATCTTGGGATTAGAGACCTTTTACGATGTATTGACCTCGATCGAAAAACTAGCTCAAATCAATGATATTGAATTAGAGGATATAGGGGAACATTCATTGATTCAGAAGGACTTGGGGTCAACTTGGCAGCTAAAAGCGCACCAAATTGGCTTTGGGTTTACGGAAAACAAATTGCTGAGCAACATCAGTTTTACCCTAGAACCTGGTGAGAAATACTACCTCTACGGGGCTCATGGTTCAGGCAAATCTACCCTGATCCAACTACTTCTTGGCGTCATCAATCCTCAAGAGGGACACATAAGCCTGCAGGACAGACATTTAGAATCTATACCCAGAGCTCAATACCATCAAGGGATTGGAAAAGTACTGGCTAGAGAAACCCTGTTTGAAGGCACACTCAGGGAAAATATCAGCTTGATGCATCCAGATATTTCTGAAGAACAAATCTGGGAAGCGATTGCCGATTGTCACCTAGCTGATCTCGTCAATCAGTGGCCCAACGGATTAGAGACACCACTTCAATCAGAAGGCCTCCAAATGCCTGGATCCGTAGTGAGGAAGATACTATTGGCCAGAGCGTTGGTCAAAAAACCCAAAATATTGGTGCTGGAACACTTTTTAGAGGTATTTCAAAAAGAAGAAGCCGCCTATTTTAAAGACTTTTTAACCCGCAAAGAGGCGTCATGGACCTTGCTTATGGTGGGGCAAAACAAACCAGAAAAAGGTTATTGGAACAAGGTTTGGCACATTGAGGAAGGCACCATTAATGAAGAACAATAGCGGAACGAGTTATGTTAGAAATTTCAAATAATTCTCTGAAAAACAAAGTAAACCTTAAAGGGTTTAGCTCTTTTAGACGCCTGGAGGATACCGAGCGATTTAAAATATTTTCGCGATTGCTCAAAGGTTTTAGCGTGTTTATCTTGATCCTCTTGTTTCTTCCTTGGACGCAAAACATACGAGGTAAAGGTGCCGTAACCACCTTAACTCCTGACCAAAGACCACAACAAATTCAAACGGTGATTGCCGGGCGTATAGAACGCTGGTATGTTCGTGAAGGAGATCGGGTGGAAAAAGGAGATACCATACTGTACCTATCTGAGGTAAAGGATGATTATTTTGATCTAGCGTTGATTGAGCGTACCCAAGGGCAGGTAGAGGCTAAAAACGAAAAAGTAGTAGCCTACCAGGCTAAAGTAAGTGCGCTCGCCAATCAGAAATCTGCCTTAATGCAAGAGCTGGAGCTGAAAAAAGAACAGGCCCAAAATAAATTAATTCAGGCGCAGCTCAGCGCTCAAAGCGATAGTATTGAACTCATCGCTGCCAAATTAGAGCGCAATATTGCGCAAACTCAATTGGACCGAACCCAAAATTTATTTGACCAAGGGCTCAAAGCGGTTACTGATGTGGAAGACAAAAAATTGAAGTTTCAATCAGCACAGGCCAAAACGATTGCCCAAGAAAATAAATGGTTAAGCAGCAAAAACAGCATCATCAATGCCCGGGTAGACCTGGTAAGATTGGCGGCTGAATACGGAGAAAAAATCGCTAAAGCAGAAAGCGAGCAGATGAGTGCCCGCAGTGACAGGTCTGAATCAGAAGCAGATGTCTTCAAATTGCAAAACCAGATGTCTAATTATCAAACTCGAAAAGACCTGCGCTATGTACTCGCACCAAGAGATGGGTACATCAATAAAATCGCCCCTGCAGGTATTGGAGAAACCCTAAAAGAAGGTGAAGAAGTCGCTACCATTTTACCCGAGCAGGTAGACCTGGCAGTGGAGACATACATCCGTCCTATAGATATCCCCCTTGTGCGCATAGGCACACATGTACAAATCTTATTTGATGGATGGCCTACGGTGGTATTTAGCGGATGGCCCGGTATTTCTTATGGAACTTTTGGAGGCAAAGTAGTGGCTATCGAAAACAATATTAGCGCTAATGGCATGTATCGTTTGCTGATTGCACCTGATGATCCAGATCAGGATTGGCCTGAAGTGCGCGTAGGTTCTGGTGCGCAAACATTGGCTCTGCTCGACGATGTACCCATTTGGTTTGAGCTGTGGAGAAACTTGAACGGATTCCCTCCCAACTATTACCAACCTAATCGGATAGAAAATGATCAGAAAAAATAAACTGATTGCTGTATGGATTTGGTTGGTGGGGTGCCTGCCCTTATCGGCACAGTTGCCTAGCTCAGAAAACAGCCAGGTATTGACCGTTGCTCAGTATTTTGACTTAGTGCTCAGCAATCACCCCATTGCCCGACAAGTGCGCCTAGACAACAAGATTGCTGAGGCGGCGATACTGAAAGCTCGGGGTGCATTTGATCCAAAAGTAGGCTGGAAAGACAGTGGCAAAACACTTAGCGGTATTTCGTACTACGAGTCCCAAAGCAGTTACCTGACTGTTCCTACATGGTTCGGTATTGAGCTTACTGCCGGTCGTGACCAAATTACTGGGGCCTATGTTAACCCCTCCATAAAGACCCCTGACCAGGGGCTATATTACGCAGGGATCAGCATTCCTTTGGGTGCTGGATTTTGGATTAATGAGCGAATGGCAGAACTCAAAAAAGCAAAGATTGCCCAAACACAAACCCAAGCTGAACAGGTTCTTGCCTATAACGAATTGCTTTTTCGGGCTAGTCAGGCCTATGGAAATTGGATTGCTGCTCATCAAAAACTAAATCTCTACGATCAAATGCAAGCCAATGCTGAACTTCGCCTAGCGGGTGTTCAACAACAAGTGCTCCAAGGGGATAAACCTGAAATCGAACGCCTAGAAGCTTCTATCGTGGTGCAAAACAGACAGCTCCAGAGAGAACAGGCAAAAATAGAGCTGATCAAAAAGACCTTGGAGGTGTCAAATTTTTTATGGGACGAACAAGGGCGCCCCTTGGTTTTATCCCCTGAACTCATCCCGGAAGACAACTTGGATGAAGTATTAGAGCGCTGGTTGGTCATTGAGGGAATCGATGTAGCCCAGACCGTGCTCAATCATCCCAAAATGGAATATCTCAGAGCCAAAATTTCAGAGAGTCAAGTAGACAGAAAACTGCTGAGGGATGCGATTAAGCCTCAAGTTAATTTTAATTACCAAAGAATATCCACAGAAGCTGTAATTCCTCAAAACTGGGTGGACAACAACAACCAGGTAGCCGGCTTGTCTGTCCAGATTCCTTTATTGTGGCGCAAAGAACGAGGTGGCATACAATCTATTCAAGCTAAAATTGAGCAGCAGCAGTGGAATCTTTCCTACACGCAACAAGAATGGACGAATGAAATCACTGGGCAGATTCAGCAAGTAGCCTCGCTGGAAACTCAATTTAAATTGAACCAAGACATAGCAGAAGATTATAAAACCCTGTTAAACGCTGAACAGACCAAATGGTCTTATGGTGAAAGTTCTCTTTTTTTGGTCAACACCCGAGAAAATAGCTATATAGATGCCCAGATTAAACGGTTATCCCTAGGTGCCTATCTGTGGGAGATCAAGGCAAAAACTATTAAGGACCTTGCTTGGTTTGTTACCGCTATACCACCACAGAAAGCACCTTTGCTTGGTCCCCAACCAGTTGAACTTGATCGATAACTGCAGGCAATAAAAGTGTTTCTCCACAATTGATGGAATAAACTCCGCTTGGGGTATGCACGCTGGCTTCACCGCCAACGCCGATCAAAAGGGTAAATGAATCTCTCTGAGTTAGGTCCAAAGCAACTGTTCCAGAAACCGACCACATAAAGGTTTCAAAGTAGGGACTTTTGACCAGTAGGTTTTTCTGATTTACCTCCGTTGAATAAGAGGTTTTATACTGTTCATGAACCTTAAAATCAATCACTTCTAAAGCTTGATCGATGTGGAGATCCCGTTTTGTTCCAGTAGCTGGATCCACGCGATCATAGTCGTAAATACGATAGGTGATGTCAGAGGTTTGTTGAATTTCCGCCAAGAGAACACCTGCTCCTATGGCATGTACTCTACCTGTAGGGATATAAAAGGTATCTCCCTCAACCACTGTTTCACGGTGCATCACCTCGAGCACCTGATTGGTTTTGATCCGTTTTTCAAACTCATCAGGGGTCAATAGCTGATCAAATCCAACCAATAATGACGCCTCGGGGTCAGCTTGCATCACATACCACATCTCATTTTTCCCGAAGGATTGATGCTTGGCTTTGGCCACTTCATCAGAGGGATGTACCTGAATCGACAAAGGTGTCCGAGCGTCTATAAATTTTATCAACAGGGGAAACTCCTCACCAAACCGGTCAATGACAGATTGTCCCATTAAATCTGCTCCGTACTCCGCAATCAACTCGCGCAAAGACTTTCCTTGAAGAGGTCCTTCCGTGACTAAGGTTTCATCTCCTGGTACATCTGAAATTTCCCATGATTCTCCAATGGAATCACCTGTACACTGTTTAGACAAGTGCTGGCGCAGTTTTTCTCCACCCCAAATCCGGTATTTAAAAATTGGCGCAAAACGCAAAGGATATAAACTCATGGGACAAATATACCAAAATCACCCCTGAAATACGACGTGTTACTCCAATACGATGGTGGTCTCAATCACCTGACTCATTTCATCGATCACCACTTTTGAAATTCTTCCTTTTTCCAAATACCCCTGAACCGCGAGTGACTGTGTATCCAAGTCTACTTTGATGTATTTGGTTTTAACTCTGCGCAGTGATCCCGTCAGGGCATCGATTCCCCAACCTACCAGAGATACACCGTTGATGATCGCTACAAGATTAAACCGCGAATCCACCACGACTACTTTATCTTTATAATCCTTCAGACGAAAGTCCAAACGATCATCTGCCTTTAGCTTAATCAACGCAGGTGTAGTTCCTCGTTCCATGCCATTGACATAGACGACAGCACCTGTTGGGTTGCTCTCTAAAAGTACCTTGCGCGAAGACCCGGTTAAAATAGTAGCACAACTGGTCAATAACAACAAAGAAGACAACGAATATACCATCAGTTTTTTCATAGTTTATCGGTTTAATTGATTCTGCTACAAGGATACACCGCTCGCCTATTTGTTACTGAAAATTCAGTTCAAAACAAAGATTTTACCGATAAACGCACCAAAGTGGAAAAAAAAGAAGCTTGCACATTTAAGCACTAGCCCTTACCTTTCCAACAAATAAAGTCCATGAATCCACGTATTGCGCTTTTTTCTGGCTTGTTAATCGCCATTTTTTCATCCTGCTCTTCAGGAGGAGGGGATGACACCCCAACCCCGCCACCTCCACCAGTGATTGAAGCCCCGGGCAAGTCCGCCCTCACGGCCCCTGCCAACAACGCTCCTTGCCAGGACGTGAACACAGCGGGCCAGGTAACCTTCCAGTGGAGCGCAGCGACCAATGCGGAGACGTATGACTTAAAGATCACCAACCTAAATACCAACGCCTCGAGTTCCCAAACAGACATCAAAGGCACCTCAAAAGCAGTAACCTTAAACAGGGGTATTCCGTACTCCTGGCAAGTAACCGCGAAGAACAAAGGAACCACTACTACAGCGAGTGACACGTGGAGGTTTTATCTAGCCGGTGATGGGGTAGTGAACTACGCGCCATTTCCTGCTTCCCCCGTAAGCCCCACCCCAGGAGCTACCGTAACCCCCACAGAGGGTAAGGTAACGATCAGCTGGGAGAGTGGAGATGCAGATGGAGATGCGCTGACCTACACGTTGTACGCAGATGCGGTAGACGGAGCCCAAAGCCCGGTGGCTAGCAATGTAACGGCTACCTCCTATGCCCTAAGCGTACAGGCAGGAACCGTATACTACTGGCGTGTGGTAGCCAACGACGGCAAAAACACAGCCACCAGTATCTTATACACCTTTAAGACGGCGGGGTAATTAAAAATCCAGCACCAGACCAATACTAGGGATCAACGAACCTTCTTGGGCCGGTATTGCCGCTAATTGAGCTGGTATAACCAGCTCGCCTTGATCCGTTCGGAGCAAACCGTATTGAGTAGGTTCCGGAGTGCTTCGCCCTAAGGCATTTTGGATCTCAACAAACAAGTTAAAAGCGTATGAACGGGCATTCCATCTTTTGTCCATGCGCAGGTCTAACTGGGCAAATGAGCCCAAACGCTGATCTCCCAAATTGGTATAATCCAATTGTAACTCTGGATAAGAGGACAGCGATCGTTCGACATCTACTGGAGCATACGGGGTGCTTCCCGCATAGCGAAAACGCCCACTGACTTCCCAGTTGCGGTTTAATTTAAAACCGGCCGTGGCAGATAGCAGATGGCGGCTATCCCAGGTTGATGGGCGCAGTACACCATCTAAACCGCTAAACTCAGAGAAAAAGTAGGTGTACGACATAATCCCATACAAACGGTCTACCAGCCTTTGCTGAATCAATAACTCAAGGCCTTTGGTGTTTCCACTACCCGTAAATACCAAAGGCTCATTACCTAATACTTCAAATCCGGCCCCTTTGTTGGCTATGGATACCCCATCCCTGAGTGAAATCGGATAATTGTGGTATTTTTTGTAGAACCCCTCTAAAGTTACTAGGGCGCTGGGTGACAAAGCTTGCTCTATACCCAAAACCAAATGATCACTGCGCAAATATCTGGCTGACTCCTGGTGGGCATAGGCACCTGTAGTGGATTGAAACCCTAAAGCCGTGTAGGTGGGTAATTTAAAATAACGCCCTGCAGATGCATTCAGGGTGCGACCATTTCCTAAATTTAGACGAGCCGATGCCCGTGGAGACAGCGTAGAAACAATGGATGAACCACTCAAAAAGGTATCGTCATCAGCCCTAAGCCCTAAAGTGACCCCGAGTTGATCTGACAATAATTGTCTCGAAGCTTGTCCCCAAAACCCCCACTTCAAAAAATCAATATTTGCCTTGTAGGCATTATCGAAATAAATACTGTTGGTATTATTGGTGTACAAGGACTGCTGGAGATGCGCTCCAGACTTTAACGTCCACGCTCCTTGGCGCACAGAGCGCTGTAGTCTGACTTTAGTTTCCTGCTCCCTGGATTGATTTTCAAAAACGAGTCCAGTTCGAGTGACATTATCTCGAAAACGGCTAAAAGTATTGTCTAAAGTATTCTGACTCAGTGTTACCAAGGTTTGTGCTGACCCACTTGGAGACCTGTGTTTCCAGGTCACCCCAAAGGTTTGGGTGTTTTGTTCTATATAGGGCACTTGTTCTAAAGTAGCTTCTTGATCGGCCGCATACACTTCTGGAGCTTCCACAGAAAAATCATCGATGGATCCCAACCCTAAAAAAACCAATTCGTTGTAGGCGTCAATCTCATGGCGCACCTTAAACTGATAATCCCAATAATTAGGCCGAATAGGCAGACCGATCAAGGCAAACAAGAACTGTAAATAACTCCGGCGTACTGAGGCGATATAGGTAGTTTTGCTGCCCAAGGGGCCCTCAGTAGTCAAGGCGGCATCGCTGGCGCTGACGCGAATATTGGTGCGTGCCCGCTCTGAATCCCCGTTGCGCTGTTCAAACTGAAGCACTCCAGACAATGGATTATCGTATTGGGCACCAAAAGCAGAAGTGTTTAAGGTCACTTGCTGAATGAATGAAACGTTGAGCATACCGACTGGACCTCCACTACTGCCTTGGGTGGAGAAGTGATTGATGTTAGGTATTTCCATGCCGTCCAGATAAAATACCGTTTCGTTGGGGGCGCCCCCGCGGATGATCAAATCGTTGCGAAAGCCGCCAGGGGATGGCGCAACTCCCGGTAATGACTGAGCAACGCGCACTACATCGTTATTTCCTCCTGGATAATTGGCTAGTTCAACAGCCGATAGTGTTTGGGTGGATAAGGGAGATTCCCTATTTCGGCTGCTATTCCACTGGGTTAAAGTTACTTCATCCAAGGACTGCGCAGATTCTTGAAGTGTGATTGACAAAGGCGCATTTCCCTGGGATCGAACTATCGTATTGGGCAGTACCACATCTTGGTATCCCAAAAATGAAACGACTAGGTTGTAGGAATTTGGAGGGATTTGCCTGAGGACAAATCGACCCTTTTCATCCGTAACTGTGCCGTAATCGGTGGATTCTAAATATACGGAAGCCCCTTCAATAGGGGTGTCAAAAGCATCTTTAACCACGCCAACAAGCTGGCCATAAACAGGGTTTGACGTTTGAGCAACTGCATCAAGCGGTAGGAAGAGTAAAAAAGCTAGTACTGACCAGAAACCGTAAAAAGATCGCTTCATTTTGTCTAATATTTATCATACAAAGTTAAACAAAAATGAAGCTGTATGACCCAGTGGGTTTTGAATTGGTGTTAAGCTTCCTGCTTCCTCGCGAACACCCAAGCAACAATTCCACCAGCCATACCGTAGTAAAAAACACTCCATACAGCATCCACTAACACGGCCGTCAAGTCAACCAATTGGGCAGAACCATACTGAAGGGCACCAACACCTGCTCCGATAAAAAGCCCCACTAAAGCCCCCGTTTTAAATCCTTCAAAAAACTTGAAATCACGGGCTCTATGGACCATTAAAGCGACCACAATCGCTTGAATAAAACTGCCCAAAGTAATCATTCCTAAGTCCATAGTTACTCCTTGAGGCATATTTACTGTGTGGGCAACAAAAAAATCCACCGCTATAAAATTGTAAAAACCCCAGCCCATAAAATAAAGCCAGACAAAAGCAGACAAGCTACCCAAGAGTGTTGATTTTGTATTCATCCTGTTGAATTTTAGTTGGTTGTCTTTTAAATGTATTAAATATTTGCCCAAGTAACCTAAAAAATACGTGCCTACCGAGGTGTGGGATTTAAAAAAAAGTGGTCAAACCGAGGTATTTGCCTAATTTAGTGGCTAAGCCAAAGTCAGAATTCAACATGTTGCTAAAAATCAAGCCGTTGTGTTTCCTATTTATCCTCTTTCTAGGAATTAATCTTCCCGCACTTGGACAAGAAACACCTCCATTTCGTTATTACGGAGCGCAAGAGTATCAGGCAGCAGCTCAAAATTGGAAAATAACCAACAATTCAGGTGGTGAAGTGTTTTTTGCCAACAATGAGGGCGTAGTTCACTTTGACGGTGCCCATTGGCAGACCTTAAAGTCTGTCAATCAAAGTATTGTGCGTTCGGTACATTACGCAAACGACAAACTATATGTCGGTATGTACATGGAGTTTGGGTACTACCAAAAAGATGAATTTGGGTCCTGGCAATACACCTCGCTTTCTGAAAATATCAAAAGTAAACTCATTGAAGATGAGCAGTTTTGGGGTATACTTCCCTTAGGAACACAACTGGTTTTTCAATCTTTAGATCAGCTGATCGTCCATGATCCAGTAAAAAATACCTACCAAACCTTAACCCACAAAAATGGAATCACAGGAGCCTGGGCCCCTGCCAACAGTTTATACGTTCAAGACACCAACAAGGATTTATTCCTAGTTGAGGGGGGCCAATGGATCAAAATTGCCGAGGCAAGCGACCTAGGAAATGCTCTCGTAGTGGGCATGAAAAGAGAGCAAGGCATGGTAACTGTCGTGAATGAATGGGGTGAATTTAGGGCCTATAACTCTGGAAAGTGGTCAAAGTCGTGGGATACTGGGCTGAGAACGGCTCATGTCTACTCTGCGGTTGTGCTTGCTGATGGAGGCTGGGCACTAGGGACTATTTCAGACGGGATCAGCGTTTGGGATGCTCAAGGGCGTAAACAATATGAGCTCGGCAGCAGCAACGGAATTAAAAACAATACGGTATTGTCCATTCATCAAGATGCGCAAGCACACATTTGGTTGGGATTGGACAATGGGATTATCTGCATCAACAACCAAGCCCCCCTGCGCAGCTATGTAGACCAACAAAGTGAATGGGGAACGATCTATGCGTCAGCTCAATGGAAAGACATCACCTATTTAGGCACGAACGTAGGGCTTTTTTATAGAGATCCTTCCATGCGTCATTTTGCCCAAGTACCCGGTTCGTCTGGACAGGTTTGGTCGTTGTCTATCCACAAAGACGCCCTGATTATGGGACATCACCTGGGTGCATTTGCCGTAGAGGGAACGAGACTGATCCCCATCAGCGCGGGTACAGGAGCCTGGACATTTTCCCAAATTCCACAAACCAATAAACTGGTTGTCGGCACCTATAAAGGCCTTGAACTGCTGGAGTGGAAGGAAAAAAAATGGAATTGGGTGGGTAAAATAGACGGATTTAATCTATCAGCGCGCTACTTGGAAAGTATCGACCAACAAAATTTTTTGGTCAGCCATGAATACAAGGGAATCTACCGGTTGGTATTGTCTCAGGATTTTCGCAAGGTTTCTCGGGTGGAAAAATTAGATGAACCGGAAAAAGGGGCACACTCGGCTTTGGCCACATTTGACGGGGCAGTATGGTACCACGCGCCAAGCGGACTGTGGAAATACGAGGCCAACGAACAAAAATTTACCCGCCAAGATTGGGCCGATGAACTATTGGGGAATGATCCATATTACTCTGGAAAAATGAGTTCATTGGATGGTGAATCACTTTGGTTATTCAAACAAAATAAGGTGGTGCAGATCTTACCCGCGCTGACTAAAGGCACCTATCAAGTGAAAAATTTTCCGGTGGCCATGGAAACCCTAAAACCGATGAGAGGGTTTGAGAATATAGGTCAACTGAAAGGAGATCGATACCTGGTTGGGGGAGTGAATCAATACATGGTTATTAACAATCAAGCTAAGATATCCAGCTCACCCTCACCCCTAATACAGCGCATAGATGGGTTAGACCAAAAAACAGCCGACGTAGTTTCCTTGCCCATAAAAGGAGGTGAGCTTCCCTACCAATACAACACGGTACAAATAACCCTTGGCGCACCTGCATTTACCGTCTACAAAAAAACACAATACCAGTATCGACTATTGGGGCACCAAGAAGATTGGACTGATTGGACTGACCTAGCCGTGGTCACTTGGGCCAGTCTTTCCCCTGGAGAATACCAGTTTGAAGTTCGTTCCGGATCATCGGCTGAACAACCTTCTGAAGTGTTAAGCTATCAATTCAAGATTGCCAAACCCTGGTATTTACATCCCTTGATGTGGTTGATTTATTTAGTAACAAGTCTTGCTGGCATTTGGATCATTCACCGCTCCTACTTGAGGTACTTCAACAGACAAAAAAACAAAATCATGGAGGAAAACGAGCGAAACAATGAGCTCGATCAACTTCAAATAAAACAACAATTTATCCAAGACAAGAATCAATTCCTAGAGGATCAGTTCAGCCAAAAGAAAAAAGAACTAGCGAACACCTTACTTCACTTGAACAAAAACGTAGAATTGCTTATCGAGGTAAAAGAACAACTAGCGCAATCCAAAGATGGAGGAGAGAACTTTGGAGATCTAATCAAGCGTATTGATGAAAACCTGACGGATGAAGACTCGTGGCAATTACTCGAAGAAGCTTTTAACAACGTAGATCAAGAGTTTCTTTCTAAATTAAAAACTGAATTCACCGAACTGAGTCCCAGTGAACTAAAGCTATGTGTCTATCTAAGGCTTAACTTGTCCACCAAAGAAATAGCCACATTGCTGAACATCACTCCTAAGAGTGTAGAGATCAAGCGATATCGTTTGCGAAAAAAATTGAATTTAGGCGGTGAAGACCATTTACAAGACTTTATTCTGGGGTATTAACGGATAAAAGAGCGATACATACCTCTACAAAAGCACTACAGGAGAATAATGAGGCTTAAATTAATGACATATAATTAATTGACTGTGAATTACTTATATTCATTTTATAATTGATGTGTATTTGTAGCTCCTCTACCATTGTATTATTGAATTTTGTTTAAGATTTTAGTGAAAACTTAAAACTAAATAAAAATGAAAACAACAAAATTGACATTGATGGCCCTTATGGCTTTGATGATGGGATTCACTTCATGCTCAAGTGATGACGAAACACCGGTAGTTGAAGAACCAGCACACCCCCTTGTAGGTAGTTGGAAATTAACTGCAGCTCCAGGCTCATTGGGCGTAGGTCCTGCCGCTGGAGATTACAGCTGGTGGTCAAACGATGCTCAAGTAGTTACCGACAGAGCTTGTTTGTTTGATGACCTATACGTGTTTGAAGCGGATGGAACATTTAAAAACGTACAAGGCGGAAGTACTTGGTTAGAAGGATGGCAAGGTGTAGATGCGGACGGATGTGGAACTCCTGTAGCCCCTCACAACGGTGCAACTCCAGGAACATGGGCGGTGACCAACCAAACCTTGACTATTTCTGGCGCTGGCAGCTACATGGGATTGGCCAAAGTACATAACACAAGTGAGAATGGTGCTCCAACCAACAACACCATCAACTATAGCATGAGCTTGACCAATAACGACACAACTCTTGAATTGACCATTTCTGGTTGGCATCCTGAGGTAACTGCTGCAACTTGGTTCTTCAGATTTACCAAGCAGTCTTAATTAATACCTTTCCCTATGCCTAGAGCCCTATTGTCCGCCGCGTTTCTTCTCTCTATCCTGTTTATATCCTGTTCCAAAGACGGTGAAGATGTGGTTGAGGGGCCAGCAGCACCAGTAGCTGAAACACTCAGCGAAGCTGATCGCGTTGGCTTGGTGTGGTCCGATGAATTTGATTCAGGAACCGCTCCAAATGCTGCCAACTGGACTTATGAAATCGGAGATGGTAGCGCTCAAGGCATCCCGGGATGGGGTAATGGAGAACAACAATTCTATACCAACAGACCGGAAAACGTCAGTGTGGCCAATGGTTTTTTAACCATCACGGCTCGCGGAGAAAACTATTCTGGCAAAAATTACACTTCTGCCCGAATCAAAACACAAGAAAAATTCAGCTTTAAGTATGGCCGTATGGTTGTACGGGCAAAACTGCCTAGCAAATCAGGCACATGGCCTGCGGTATGGCTTTTGGGTAATTCTATAACCCAGGTGGGCTGGCCGCGTTGTGGCGAGATCGATGTGATCGAGCAACGAGGTTCAGACAAAACAAAAATTATGGGCGCTGTGCACTGGTTCGATCAAGGAACCAATGCCAATGCCAAATACGACAAAGAAGTTACTGTAGCAGGATTGACTACAGAATTTAAAAAATATACGTTTGAATGGACCCCTACTGTGGTGCGCTATTTTGTGGACAACACAAAATACTTTGAAATGACCATCAATGAAAGTATGCCCTTCAACGATCCATTCTTTATAGTGACCAATATCGCTATGGGAGGTACTTTAGGAGGACCTATTCCTGGTGGGTTTTCCACAGATAAATTGATGATCGATTATATACGCGTTTATGAAAACTAAACTAATGAGCCTTGGGGCTATCGCGTTCAGCGCCATGTTATTCACCGGATGTGTGAATCAAAACGAAAAAGAAAACACCGAAGTTCCCGAAGGGTATACCCTCTTGTGGGCTGATGAGTTTGAAGGAACTGGTCTACCGGATACCGAAAAATGGTTTTTTGAGACCGTGGCTCCGGAAAACGGAAGCTGGTATAATGGTGAGCTACAACACTACACCCAACGCACTGAAAATTCATACGTCAGTGATGGAACACTAAAAATTGTTGCCAAAAAAGAAGAATACAACTCAACAGGCACCACAAAATCTTACACCTCAGCACGCATGAACAGCAAGCTGAAATTCACCTACGGAAAAGTGGAGGTTCGCGCCAAATTACCACGTGCAGCAGGCACCTGGCCAGCAATCTGGTCTTTGGGAAGTAATTTAGAGCAGGTAGGATGGCCTGCTTGCGGAGAAATCGACATTATGGAACAGCTTTTTGAAAACCACCTTATGGTTCAAAGTGCGATTCACGTCCCTGCTCGCTATGGAAATGACCCTGCATTGAAACAGGTAAATGTCAGTGATGTGACAGAAAACTTCCACGTATATGGGATGATTTGGACTCCAGAAAAAATTGATTTCACTGTAGATGACAACGTATTTTTCACCTACAACCCTGAAGATAAAAACGAAGCCAATTGGCCGTTTAACAAGGATCAATTTCTACTGCTCAACGTAGCTATGGGTGGAAATCTTGGCGGATCTGTTGATCCCAACTTTACCCAAGACCAAATGGAAGTGGATTACGTGCGCGTATATCAACTGACCAAGTAAGCCCAGTTAATCACTTCTGAAGGCTATTCAGAAACATTAAAGTCCTTTGGAGCAACTCAGGATGAATGGGCCTCAACGGGTCTGTATATGACTTTACGTTGTCCTGAACATCGCCCTCGATCACTTGTTTCAATACATGATTCATCCCTGTGATTGATGCCAAAACAGATAACTTATTGGCTTGAGCAAGTATTTCAGCATCTTCCATCGTTACTTGAAGATCTTGATCGCCTTGTGTAACTAAGACTGGCACTTCCAAACGTGCTAATTCGTCTGCTGGATCAAGAGCAAACCAGGAAATCAAATACGGCTGAACTGAAGGTCGAAAAAGAGTCCAAAGCCAAGGCGATACCTCAGGGACCTGCTTGCCTTGAACCAAGGAATCCAATACGGGAAATGCCCATTCTTGAACTTCCTTGGGCTGATTCATCAATTGGCTTCTGATTACCTCAGCAGCTGGTCTTCCAGCTCCCGATAAACTCAAAACTCCAATAACCCCGCTGAGTTGTTGGGCAGCAAGTGCCGCAATCAACGCGCCCTCACTGTGACCCGCCAACACCAAATTTGAGTACCCATGAGCTTGCAACTCATGGCCCCAAGCTACAGCATCAGCAACAAAATCGGTAAAACGAATGTCGGCCTCTTGAACCGCCGCTGCGGCAGAAGCACCTACACCTCTTTTGTCGATTCTCAACACAGAAAATCCAGCCTCAGACCATCCCTCTGCCAAAAACCGCAAACTGTTGTTTTGCATCATCGCTTGATTTCCATCTCGATCTGTAGGGCCTGAACCCGCGATTAACAATACAGCTGTATCGGTTGAAATAGGCTGGTGAGGAATGGTTAACATTCCACCTAAAGGACCCATTTGCCATTCTTGTTCGGTAAAATTTTTGGGTAAATCCTGGGCATAAACCCAGGAACTCAACAACAAAAAAACCCATAGGGAGCTCAGTATACGGTTCATCACAATTTTTTGACAAGAAAGATACGAAATAGACCCACCCAGAAGTCGATTACCCGCTTTGCCAAGCCGTAATTTGACTATTTTTGCCCTCCCAGGCCCTATAGTTCAACGGATAGAACGAGCGTTTCCTAAACGCTAAATCCAAGTTCGATTCTTGGTGGGGCCACGATGCAACCGTATTATAGCGCTGAACAATGGGCCTGTTGGCTCGATCAGCTCGCAGATGACTCTTTAGTGGTGATGGAGGATTTCCTCCCCGCCTCGATATTGACTTTGGTTGATGATTTTTTTGCCGTTCAGTTGGCAGAAGGTGCATTGGCCCCAGCCAAAATTGGAACAGCCTTTGAAAAGCAGAGACAAGCTGAAATTCGTTCGGACTTCATCTGCTGGATCGATCAAGGGCAACACCCTCAACTCAATCCATTTTTTCAATTGATCGAGGAACTAAAAGGCTTGGTCGCCCAGGAACTTTTTCTATCGCTTGAAGGGTTTGAGTTTCACCTAGCTCAATATCCTCCAGGAGGGTTTTACAAGCCCCACTTAGATCAATTTAAAGCGCGTAACAACCGCATGCTTTCCTTAGTCATTTACCTGAATCGGCATTGGATTCCAGAGCACGGCGGACAGTTGCGGATTCACGAGCCTGTAATTAAAGACATTGAACCCATTTTTAACAGAGCTGTTTTGTTTCGTTCTGACTTGGTGTTGCACGAGGTGCTTCCGGCGCATCAAACCAGAAAATCATTGACAGGATGGCTGCTAAAACGCCCCTCAGGCGTCGGGCTTTTTGGGGTCTAGTTGATTTGTTTATCTTTAGGAAAATTACCTTCCCCATGAAACATTGGATCATTTTCGCACTGGCCTTCGTCTTGGTGCAATGCGGACCCACTTACACCTACAGAGCTCATAAAAATGATTTTGCCCAAGAAGTAGAACAACTTGCTGAACGAGACAAAACTCTTTCCCAGAAGGATTACCTATTATTTGTCGGCAGTTCCAGCATCAGACTTTGGGATGATATGGAATCGGACATGAAGCCATATAACACCGTTAAACGGGGATATGGAGGAGCGCACTTCTACGACTTAATTCACCACACCGAAACCTTAATCGCCCCCCATAAAAATGCTCGGGCGATACTTTGTTTTGTGGCCAATGACATCGAACATCCCTGGGGGGACCCTAAACCCAAAATGACTCCTGAAAAAGTGTTGCGTTTAGCCCAAAAATTCTCCGATCAAGTCGAAAAAATTCACCCCAACACGCCCTTGTACTTTATTGAAATCACGCCATCACCCAGCAGATGGACACTTTGGCCAGAAATAAGCCAGGCCAATGACTTGATTCAATCTTGGGCCGAGAAAACGCCCAATCGTTTCTTTATCCCCACCCGTCAGGCGGTATTAGGAGCTGATGGACTACCGCAAAATCACTTGTTTGTCGAGGATGGACTTCACTTGTCCAGGGCTGGATACCAGCTATGGGCAGAACAGATAATAACTGGTCTAAGGCAAAGCAAAAACTAGTTTACTGACAACCTAGACAAGGCTGGGTGATTGGTAGGTACATACATACCGCGCCAAAAACTCACCCCTAAACCATCGTATTTCCAAACGACTAATCCTTGAGGATTTACCTCCCAAAATCCATAATCCCCTTCTGTAATCAGCAGGTTTCCATTGGACATGGTTTGGACTCCACCTACCCTAGGGAAAAACAGGGATGGGTCTGAAAAAGAGAACTGCACCGGAACCTGAGTGTCCATAGCCACACCTGGGCTGAAAAAGGATAAATCAAACACATAGGCCTCTGAATACCCATTGACTTCTTTGTTGTTGTGGAATAAGCTGAGTAATAACTTTCCGTCTTTTTCAAAAAAACTTGGGTGGTGATTGTAGTGAAGTTGTTGAGGCTGGCCATAGGTTCCGTAGACATTTGGATTTCCCCACCTTAAAATCAAATCACCTCCTCTGCCAAAACGACCGCCAGAACCTGTTTGAGCTTCAGCAGTGGTTGTACTGTGGTCAATTACCCAAACCTCTCCATAAAAATTAACCGACAACGCAATGATATCTTGCTCCGGATGATAGTCCAAGCCATTGATGTGCATAATATCCCCTTGACCAACAAACTCGTGGATATCTACTCCATTCTGATAGGTGAAATTGATCTTATGACGCAACGAATTTGGATCTCCATAATTAGGTCCGTCGGGTCTTAATCCTTGAACTAAGTGATCCCTACTATCCCAAGACCAGACTATTTCGCTGGTCGTTGGGTCTATTTCGATCACTTTTTCTGGAAAAACATCGGTGTCGATTTCTAAACCCATAGACTGTGCTTCCTCTTGGGACATGCGCGACCAAACCAAGGCCAAAACATGACCATTGGGCATGATTTCAATATCGTGATGTCCGATAAAATCTGGACCCATAATGGAATAATTCCAAAGTACCGAGCCATCAAGTCCTATATGTTGAATTAATCCATTTTGGCCTCCATAGGCAACCGATGGATTGGGTGCTTTAAACGCGCCCATAATCGTACCGTCATCCATCAGTTCTATGTCCTGACCTAGAGCCTTTTCAAAAGTCCAAGTGTGTTTTTTAGTTCCTTGATGATCTAATAAATAGGCCGTTTTTGCCCCATTGACAATAGCGAGCACGTATCCCGGATCTACAAAATCTTGTATAATTAAGGGTACTTGGGTTCCTATGGACTGGGTATTGTATCGAAATAGAGCCTTTAAATTTAACGGTTGATCTACCTTGATCTCCAAGGAAGCAGACTGATCTCCCGACCAACCTTCCCAACGATCAAAAATATAACCGGGATCTGCTAGGGCTTGAATAACTTGAACCGTTCCTTTCTCGAATGTCCCTCCAGTTTGACTCACTTGTCCCCCTGCTCCAGCATCAACCGATACTGTGTAATATACAGCCAGTGTTGATTGCGTGTCTGGACTGCAAGAAAAAAGAAAAAAAATCAGCAAAGAGCTAACGGACAATAATTTCATAATACTATCTTGAGCCCTAAAATTAATCAATAAACTGAATTTCCACCACCTAAACTTCCATGCCCACAAAACCCTGTTTGAATTGCGGAACCTACCTCACCGGTAACTTTTGTAGTTATTGTGGTCAAAAGGATTTGCCTGCCAAAGAGACTTTTAGGTCGTTATTTGGACAGTTTTTAGGAGGAATCCTCAACTACGACAGTGCTCTGGTAAAAACAATGGCTCGCTTGTTTGGAGCTCCTGGAAAACTGAGTGCCGACTACCTCAAGGGGCAAAGAGCACGGTATATTCATCCTGTGCGTCTCTATCTTTTTATTTCAGCCTTGTTTTTTCTATCGCTCAATTACGTTTTTGTGCCCCTAGAAAAATCTGTGGAGTCTTCCTCCCCATGGGACCAAAAAGAGCAAAAAAAATCAGCACAAAAGGAGGCTCCCGTCACTATTAAATGGGGGGAAGACCAAAACAAAGTTGATTCATATGTGGCCTTTTTAGCGCAGCAAGATAGTCTGCCAGCCGCCAAAAAAGCGAGTGCTCTAGAACATATGGTCATAAAGCAGTATTTTAAAGTTAACACCGCTTATCCCGAAGATGCTGATATAGCTGAAGTGCTTTTGAAGCAAGCCATTGAAATGATTCCTCAGTTGCTCTTTGTGCTGCTTCCCCTACTCGCACTAGTCAACCGAGTCGTGTTTTTCAGAAGAAAAAAGCAATGGTTTATGAATATTTTTTGAAAAAATGAATGCGTTGATTTGTAATGCGTTTTGTTTTTACAAAACCGAAATTAACCGATTTGACCCGATTTCAAGGGGTATTTTCCTCACGCAGAGAATTCACTTTTATAAAATTCGTTCATACGATATTATTTCTTAAATGTTTCAAAATTCTCATCTACCAATTTTCTAAGCCTAATAATTTCTTGCCTAAATCGGTTAATACTGCAGTATCATATTTAGTTTGTTCCCAATTTCTTGGATCACCAGGAAAAGCATATCCTTCTGGAGCAATTCTATGTTTCCAAGAATTGACTCTCCATTCTTTTAAAGCTTCAT
>JBEAQS010000016.1:0-3042 GCA_041163765.1 Bacteroidota bacterium
AAGAAGGTGATACAATTCAAAATGTTGATCTTCATGAAAATAAATGAGTTTCCAAGGACCCATTCGTACAGCACTATAACTTCCAATTCCAGGGCCGCTTGGACCCCATTCGTTTGGATAATGCCAATAAAGAGGCCGGGGTTCAAAATCGGAAATTTCCCCTTTTAAAAGTGACGAAAAATTATTCCCATCAATCGCTTGAAGTGTGGTATACTCTTTAATTTGTGCTATGTCCAATAGGGTTGGAAAAAAATCTTCAATAATTACAGGACTACTAATGCTTTGGTTTTTGGGGGTTTTACCTGGCCAATAGGCTAACATAGGCACTCGAATACCACCTTCATAAATTGCGCCTTTTCCACTTTTAAGAGGTACATTATGCTGGTGTTTCTCCCCTCCTCTAGCAACAGCACTTAATCCTCCATTGTCAGACATAAAGAGTACCACCGTTTCCTCTGCAATCCCTTTTTGCTCTACAAAGTCTAAAAGCGAGCCCAAGGCAAAATCCATACTTTCAATCATTGTTGCATATTTTACTTCTTCAGGAGGTAAGTCCATTGATTCATAATGAGATAAAAAACGGACGTCAGCCATCAGTGGAGTATGCACTCCATACAAGGCAAAGTAGAGAAAAAACGGCTGCTTTTGTTCAATTGGGGTTGCCAAAGAAGCGATTGCTTTTTCAGTTAAGGCTTGTGTTAAAAAAACAGGTTTTCCATGGTATTCCTCCAATCCAGGAACTGCCCAAACTTTTCTATTTTCATCTCCATTTCCAAAATTATCAGTACCTAAATAACTGCCCGGTGCGCCAGCTGCATGGCCAGCTATATTTATTTCAAACCCCAAGTTCAAAGGATTTTCTGCAGGATACCCTATTGCTCCAAAATGAGCTTTACCTGCATGAACTGTGAAATACCCGTGATCTTTTAACAGTTGGGGTAACGGTGTAGCTAAAGCACTATTGGGAACCGTTGGGGTTGTAGAAAGGCCATTGTAATTCCAATCCGGAAAAATCAAAGTGGGATGCTCTTTTTCCATGGGTTGTTGTTGATCAGGGTATAAAGTCCAGTTGGTAACTCGATGTCGGGCAGCATTCATTCCCGTGAGTAAACTAACCCGAGTGGGGGAGCAAACAGGTGTACTATAGGCATGGGTGAATTTGACTCCTTTAGCCGCTAAACGCTCCATATTGGGAGTTCGGTATTTTTCATTTAAGGGCGTTGGCTGGTCCCAGAAAGGAACCGAAGTGTCTTGCCACCCCATGTCATCAACAAAAAATAAAATGATGTTTGGTGGATTTTTTGATGGGGCCGTACATGACCAAAATAAACCGAGGAGTACACCGTAATAAATCGCTCTTCTCATGATTTTTTTGGGATAAAAGGAGCGTTATACACAGCTAGGTTAGAAATTACAGGTGTAGCCTTAGTTGATGTAATTGTAAAGCGAGCCCCTAAAATGGGAGCACTTTCAAAGGGAATCATTCTTTTGTTTCCTACAGTTGAACCTGAATACACTTTTGACCATCCTTGTTCGGTAAGGAGTTCCAATTCAAAAGACTTGATCCGTTGTCCCAAAGGCAAATGTTCTTGAATCACAAAAGTGTTGGCTTGTTGAGGGGTTTCCCACATCAAAGTCAGTTGAGGTTGTTCATCGTCATCCTCAGCGGCCCAAAAGGATGTCGAGACGCCTTCAATCAGGGCTTCGGGAGTACTCCCATTTCGTGTAGAGGAAGTTGTAATTTTAGCGCTACCCACCTTGTCGCTGGCCTTCATTTTTTGTATATAGTCTGCCAACAATGCCAATTGTTTTGTTTCGTTTTCGTGAATCAAACCTCGGTCATCTACGGGAAGATTTAATAACAAAGAACTGTTTAATCCCACTGAGTTAAAATAAATATCCACTAATTTTTCTAAAGATTTGACTTGATCATCTTCCTCTGGATGATAATACCATCCTGGGCGGATAGAGACATCGGTTTCTGTGGGTATCCAATGCGTTCCATTTTCTTGACCAGGAGCAAATTTTTGAAAGTCAGGCATGCCGGCATAAACGCTATCACGATAAATGGGAGACCAGGTTGTTTCGTTGGCATAGCCTTTTTCATTTCCAACCCATCGTATATCCGGCCCTGCATCGCTAAAAAGTACCGCATCCGGTTGTAATTCCCTTACCAATTCATACGTATTTGGCCAATCGTAATAGGTTTTTTTATCTACACGACGCTCTTCATTTGCACCGCCATAATACCCGTCACCGCCATTTGCTCCGTCAAACCAAACTTCAAAAATGTCACCATAATTGGTGAGTACCTCTTTGAGTTGATTTCGAAAATAGGTTATGTATTCGGGTTTTCCATAGTCAGGATGATTTCGATCCCAAGGCGAAAGGTAAATTCCCATTTTTAATCCATTGGCTTTACAGGCTGCGGCCAATTCGGCTATTAAATCTCCTTTTCCCTCACGCCAAGGGCTATTTTTTACGGAGTGTTCAGTGTATTCACTGGGCCACAAGCAAAAGCCGTCGTGATGCTTTGCTGTAATAATAATTCCCTTCATACCCGACTCTTTGACCACCCGTGCCCATTGGTCGGTATCTAAAGCTGTAGGATTAAATTGTGAGGGTTTTTCATCGCCAAAGCCCCATTCTTTATTGGTAAATGTATTCATGTTGAAATGTATAAAGGCGTAATATTCCAATTCTTGCCAAGCGTGTTGACGCGCTGATGGAATCGGTCCTACTGGCTCTAAGGGAGGGGTTGGCGCTGAGCAAGAATCCATTATAAGGAATACAAAAAGAGCGAAGTGAAAGCGAAGTGAAAAAATTAACATAATGAATTTACTTTTTAAATTTTGGATCAATAAATTCCCATTCTCTAATGTGAGGATGGCGATGGGCTTGTTTTTGAAGGGAATCCATAGTAGCTATAATTTCAGGATTCAGTGCGGCAATATCTTGAGTTTCACTAGGATCTTCGTCAAGATTAAATAGTTGCCACGGGGATTGTGGATTTACTTTCAGTTCTGTTTTCACTGCTTTCCA
>JBEAQS010000017.1:0-27273 GCA_041163765.1 Bacteroidota bacterium
GGTGATGGGCCCCGTGTTTTGCGCGATGTCGTTGATGCCGGCAAGTATCACAACAGCCTTGGGTTTTAGTTCAAGCACGTCTTGTCTGAGTCGAAGGAGCATTTGGGGCGTGGTTTGCCCGCCAATCCCTCGGCCGACAAATCCGTGATCCTCAAAAAATTCGGGACGCATGTCGGCCCATCCTTGGGTGATGGAATTTCCCATAAAAACGACCTGAACAGGTGTTTTTTCGCGGAGGATTCGCGCGTTGTCGCTTTGGTACTTTTGGCCCTGATGCCAATCTTGTGCGGATAGTAATGCCATGCTCGTTAGGGCGATGAATGCAAAAAGTTTTTTCATAAGCTGGAGCCGTAAGGGGGGTTGGCTTCCAGAGGTGGGAATCGCTCGTGAAAGTCAGCCTTGGCCTGTTCTAAAATACGCAAAAACCCTTGGTTTTTTTCGTATTGCTTGTCCTTGTACAGTTGAATCCCCAGTCCCTGTCCGTATATTCCAAGGTGGTCGGTGTGGTAGAGGTGCATTTGGTAATAGGGCAAAGCCCAGGCATAGGTGTCGTTTCGGTGTTTGAGGTGAACCAAAATTCCATTTGGCCTGAGTTCAAGGACCGCCCGAACGTCAGGGGCCTGTTGGAGTTCTGGAAAATATTCGCCCAAGCGCAAAGCAGCTACCTTGAAATAAGCAGAACCCACTCGTCCCTTTTTGAGGATGTCCCAGATTGAAAAGGCAGGGCCAACCAATTGATCAAATGCCTTTTTGGTCTTTTTGTCGCTGTATGAAGTGAGTGCTATCATGTGTTTTGGGTGTATTTTCTCAGAGAGATAAAAAGAGGAATAAACATAGAAAAGGCTACGATACCTGGAAGAATCCAAGCAGTGGGCATCCAAATTAAGGCACAACCCAAGAGAAGCAGTTGAAATCCAAGTCCGTATATAGAGACCAGCGTCATCAGCCAAGGTTGAGGTAAGGACTCCTGATATGCTTTGGGATCTAAAGCGTGAATGGTTTTGTCAAAGACGCCATAGCATATCTGGTAACACTGGTACATGAGGTCGACTGACCACTGGGATTCGCCAGGAAGGGCTTCAGGGACCTTGTACTCAAAAACCTTACTGGTATTATCGCCCCCGGAGAGTCTATTGCGCAAAATTACGTAGTAGTAATTGTATAAGGTGCCTTGAAGTTGCAGAGAGACAAATGCGGCCACCCACCAGATCCACGATCCGCCACTGATCCACCAGACACCCCCCAATAAAATAAAGTTGAGCAATATGTCAAACACACTGTCCAGATATCTTCCTGTATAACTCGGTTGGTTGTTGAGTCTTGCTAGTGCCCCGTCAGCTCCATCGATGACGGATTTGATCAATAAAAAAAGCAAGGTAATTTTATAGTGGCCCTCGATGAGGGCATAAAAGGCGGCCAATCCCGCAATACCAAAAAGCAACGTGAGGTGAATCGAGGTTACCCAAGTGTTTTTTAGCGATATGGCCATTCGGTCCGATAAGGGTCTTCCGTAGTCAGATAAATCAATGAATCGGTATTGAGCTCCTAGTTTTTTCATCCACACGGTTTCAGTTATGCAAGGTACTACCCAAAAACAAGAAAAGGCCGCTTTTGGCGGCCTTTTACCTGTAAAATTTGTGTTATTCAGACTTGGCTACAGCCAAGCTGTAAACAACTAATCCGAATCCAATTTTGTTGATGGCATCACCGATGTTGTAGACAACATCTAGATTAAGTCCACCGAAAATACTGTCGTACCAACCTGGAGTACCTGCCATGTATCCGATAGGATAGATAGCCCATCCTACTAGGACAAACCAGCTCAACATTTTGTGGGCTGATAGTACAGCGCCACCTGCAGCAGTAGCTAGTTTTTTGGCTTCACCTATCCAGATGTCATACACGATAACAAAATAGGCGATACCTGAAATTAGTCCCCAAACTTGTGCATTGTCTCTGTCGATAGTTTCTCCAAAGTACCCAGTGACCAACATCACCAAAGAAAGGAAGATCATTCTCCACATCAATGATTTTTTGGCTCCAGCAGCTTTGAGGATTAGATAAAACTCTACGCACATCAGCGGCACAGTTAATACCCAATCTACATAGCGGAAGAATGTTGGAGATTCGCCAAAGGCGGCCCAATAATCCCTCATGTACCAGTAGTGTACTGCGGCGATAAAAGTAATCAAACCGGATACGAGGATAGAGGTCCTCCATTTACGGTCAAATCCATTCATCGACAAAAAGAAAAAGGCCGAAGCGGCCATCATCGCCATACATCCAACAAAGAATGTAAAGCCAACGTAGTCATTTGGTGCCATCTGAGACGCCAAAGGAAGCATGCTTAGTAATTTTGTCATGGTTGATTGATTTTTGTTTGATTAAACTATCATAAAGTTAAACAAAATATTCATCTTTCAAAATTAAAAATGTAAATTCAATAAATTATTATCATAATATTTTAGAATGACACAAAAATACAGTCTTATTTTTACCGTATTAATTATTTGGCTTTCCCTGTATTTAAGCCCGCTCGCAGAGATTTATCTCGCTGGTTTTTTTTCCCTTACCTTGGGTTTAATGCATGGTTCTTTTGATATTTTTTTGTTTAAGTCATTGATTGCCAAAGCAGAAAACAAACAGATGTTTGTTTTAATCACTTATTACTTGCTTTTTGTCGTACTCATCTTTTTTCTGGTGTATGGGGCCCCTGTTTTTGGTTTTTGGTTCTTTTTATTAGTGAGCAGTTATCATTTTGGGGAACAACATCTGCACACCAGACCATTAAAGTATGTGCCCAGAGTACACTATTTGATTTATGGATTTTTCTTATTTGGGATGTTAATCAGCAGTCATCTCGATGAAGCAGCTGCCTTGTTACTCCCCATGACCGGATATTCATTCACAGAACTGCCTTGGGAAGTTATGACCATAACTACCGGAATTCTATTGTCCTTGTTATGGATGCTTGAATATCGGGCATTTCGCGGGAATACCCTGCAGGAGGTATTTTATCTGTTGCTTTTCTGGGCCGTATTTAACAGCACTGATCTAGCCCTTTCATTCGGGTTGTATTTTGTGCTTTGGCACGCGTTGCCTTCTGTAGTGGATCAGATCAACCAAACATTCGGTAGTTTTACTAGAAACCACCTCAAGTTATACCTGGTTAAAGGACTACCCTTTTGGGGGGTAGCTCTTTTAGGCTTCACTGGTTTACTTTGGGCCAATGCGGAACTTCAAGGAAGCCTGTTTCCCGTATTACTAGCCGCAGGTGTAGGAATCACATTTCCCCACATACTTTTAATCGGTAGACTCTTTAAGCAGTCCACCACTTAAAAGTATGTTAAACAATACCCGCCTAATAGTATTACTATTATATTTGTTAGATGCAGCACTTATCCATCAACCTTACGGTGCACGAGAAGCTCTATCTCAAAGACCCTTTGTCTTCTGAGTTGGGGAAAAAGATCGTGAAGCATGGAGTGGCTATGATTGAGTCCTTGGGATTTGAAGAATTCACTTTTAAAAAGTTAGGTGCTGAGATACAATCCAACGAGAGTTCTATCTACCGTTATTTTGAGAGTAAACACCAATTATTGCTTTATTTGATCAATTGGTACTGGTCATGGATGGAATACCAAATCGTGTTTTCCACCTCCAGCATGACGGATGCACCACTCAAGTTGAATAAAGCTATCGCTTTGTTAACTCAAAAATGGCCAGACAATTCTTTGGTCGCCGGGATTAATGCAGCCCAATTGCAGCGGGTAATTATCACGGAAGCGCCCAAAGCCATGCACACCAAATCCATTGATAAAGAAAATGAGGAGGGTCTATTTGGTGTCTACAAAAGGGTGATACAACGGGTAAGCGATATGGTCATGGACATAAACCCAAAGTACGCATACCCACATATGTTGATTACTACCGTGGTAGAAGGTGCTCATCAGATGCGTTTTTTTGCAGATCATCTTCCAACGATCACTGATCAAGTAGATAATCAAGCTCCATTCGTCGAATCATTCTATCAAGATCTTATCCAAAAAACCATAATTCGATGAGAAATAGCTATACACATATCGCTATTGTTTGGTTTTTTGTGCTGTCCTTTATGACGGGAAACGTATTTGTCTTTGCAGATATCGATTCAAGGTTAAACACTCAACTGGAGTGGTCGGATTCCCCGGATGACTCATCTGCAGAGGGAGGGGATTCTTTGGTAAAAGTTGGCTGGGATGAAGAGAAAATATTGGATCATCCCCAAGCCGCTGCGCTATATGATTCAATCATTACCGTACACCACAACTGGGTGTATGCAGATCATTTTCCACTAGGTGAGGCTAGGGATATTTTAGATCCCCCAGACAGGGCCTAATTCACTCAGCTTTTCACGGATTATTATCATCTGCCTTTCGGGGCTAAACCTTCATTTATATGTTTAAGTATTTAAAGTCGGATCTTCCGGCTAGTATTGTTGTTTTTTTCGTGGCCTTGCCCCTGTGTTTAGGCGTGGCCTTGGCCTCAGGAGCTCCCTTGTTTTCAGGGTTAATCGCGGGAATTATCGGAGGAATTGTCGTAGGTGCGCTCAGTGGCTCTCAAGTAGGAGTTAGTGGACCAGCTGCAGGATTGGCCGCTATTGTACTGACAGCTATCAGTACCTTGGGTAGTTTTGAGGCATTTTTAGTGGCCGTGGTTTTAGCAGGTGTACTTCAACTTATGTTGGGTATAGCAAAAGCCGGTGTTATCGGCTATTTCTTTCCAAACTCTGTCATAAAAGGTATGCTTACCGGGATAGGAATTATTATTATCCTCAAGCAAATACCCCATTTTTTCGGGTATGATGCGGATCCCAATGGAGAGATGTCCTTTATCCAACCTGATGGGGAAAATACCTTTTCTGAGTTGTTGCGCACCGCCGAACATGTCAGCTTAGGCGCCACAACCATAGGTTTTATAGGACTCGGCATCATGCTCTTTTGGGATCTATATCTGTCTAAAAAGGGCAGGTTTTTTCAAGTAGTGCAAGGGCCTTTGGTAGCCGTAGCTATAGGTATTACCTATTTTATATTGACTCAGGGAAATACAATTTGGGCGATCGACCCTATTCATTTAGTCTCTGTACCTGTACCTGGGGATTTAGGTGATTTTTTTGGTCAATTTACGTTTCCTGATTTTGGTGCCATCGGTCGAACAGAGGTATGGGTAATCGCTTTTACCATAGCTCTAGTAGCTAGTTTAGAGACCTTATTAAGTGTAGAAGCGACGGATAAATTGGATCCAGAAAAAAGAGTGACTCCAACCAATCGCGAATTGATGGCGCAAGGTGTAGGAAATATATTTTCCGGATTGGTGGGTGGTATCCCCATTACACAAGTCATTGTGCGCAGCTCTGCCAATGTGCAATCGGGCAATAAAAGTAAGCTTTCAGCTATTTTACACGGCGTCCTTTTATTACTTGCTGTATTACTGATTCCGCGTTTGCTGAACAAAATCCCACTCTCGGTATTGGCAGCAGTGTTGTTGTTGGTCGGTTACAAACTCGCTAAGCCCAGTTTGTTTTTTACCATGTACCGCATGGGCTGGAAACAATGGGTACCCTTTGCCACCACGGTACTTGGGATTGTTTTTACCGACCTTTTGATCGGCATCAGTCTTGGGCTTGGAGTGGGTGTGTTGGTTATTTTGATCAAGAGTTATCAAAATTCACATTTCCTACATCTGGAAGATCAGAGTAATGGTCGTCCTAAATTTAAGATGACCCTTGCGGAGGAGGTGACGTTCTTTAATAAAGGAGCTATCATCCGTGAGCTTGAGGCCTTACCAGAGCACACTATGTTAGAAGTAGATGTGCGCAAGACTAGATATTTGGACCAAGACATCATTGAAATTTTTCAAGATTTTGCCGTAAAGGCACAGACCAAACAGATTGATATACGTATCAATTCGGAGCGTGGGATCGTGGACAATCCTAAAGATCTCATGGCATTTTTTCAACTAGACAAACAATCGATATAAATAGGGGGCATGAAAACACTAACAGCAGAACAACAAGCGAAAATCACCCCAGACCTTGCTATACAATTACTCAAGGATGGTAACAAACGATTTGTAGAAAACACAAAAATCAACAGGAACTTGATGGAACAAGTCAATCAGACCAGTGAAGGCCAATACCCCTTTGCCACGATTTTGAGCTGTATTGATTCCCGGGTTTCAGCAGAACTTATATTTGATCAAGGTATCGGGGATATTTTTAGTATCCGCATTGCGGGCAACATAGTCAATAAGGATATTTTGGGCAGTATGGAGTTTGCCAGTAAAGTAGCGGGCACCAAAATCATTGTGGTTTTGGGACACACCAACTGTGGAGCCGTTAAAGGAGCCTGTGATGGCGTGGAGTTGGGTAATTTGACTCATTTGCTCGATAAAATCACCCCAGCTATGGATTTGATTGATTCTCCCAAAGAAAAAGAGCTGCGCAACAGTAAAAATATCGATTTTGTGGATGCAGTGGCCAACGCTAACGTGGACCGAACAGTCGTTTTGATCCGAAAAAACAGCCCTATTCTGGCTGAAATGGAAGATTCAGGCTTGATTAAATTGGTGAGTGGGATGTACGATATCCAAACAGGTGTCGTCAGTTTTCACGCCTAATTCATGGATTCAATTACTGTGGGGCGGCCGAAGGCCGCCCCACTTTTTTATACCGGCTCCCAGATTTGATGATCAGTCAGTTTGTAGGAGCCCAAGTGTTCAAAGGTGCATTCACTGGGGAGTAGCAAAGAGAGGAATTCGCCCCCTTGATTGCTTTGATACAAATGGTATGTTTTTCCCACTATGGGGGTGAATTTAAAGTGGGCTCGGTAGACGCGTTCATTGCTCTCAACACGTTCTTTAAGCGCCAGGTATTGTTGTTTTATAGCGTCAAATTGAGCTTCCAACATAGAGTTGGCGACGACCACTTGCTGGGTTTTCCACCCCTCAATATCATCCATTTCTATTTTAGGGGCACCTACGGAAGTTGCATAGGGGGTTAATGCAGCGTCATAACGTCCCGTTTGCTCGTTGTACTTGACTTGATCTGGTTTTTTCATGATCGCTTACTTATTTTATTTTGACTGATGCTTCTCTGTCGGGAACAGCGAAATCTTCCTTGTTCAAAAATACGTTTTTGTAGGTGTTTGGTCGATCTACCTTGAACTCGAGCGCGCCATAATTTAAAACTCGACTCTTTCATTTCACGCCGCATCAACTTGATCACCTCTGATTCTGCTACGCCAAATTGGGCTTTGATGGCATCAAAAGGCGTCCGGTCCTCCCAGGCCATTTCGATAATTCGGTCGATGGCTTTGTCGTCTAAATTTTTAAGTTCTGTTTTTTTGGCCATGGATCAATACATATCAGGTTGTTCTATTATTTTTTCTGCGCGAACGATCAGTTGCTGTTGTTCCTCAGAAGGAATTTTATCCCAAAGGGCATACATCATGCGCATGCGTTCTTTTTGCCCCAATAGCGGTCGATGTACCCCGAGAAATCGCCAATACAGGGCGTTGAAAGGACATGCCGAATCACCCAAACGTTCCTTGGGATTATAGCGACATCCAGAACAGCTTTTCCCCATTTTATGTAGGTAGTTGGCACTGGATATATACGGTTTGGTGGCTAGTTTACCCCCATCCACAAATTGGCTCATACCTAAAGAGTTGGGCATTTCTACCCATTCAATGGCGTCTATATACACGCCTAAATACCAAGATTCAATCGCTTTTGGTGCCACCCCCAACAACAGGGCTAGATTGCCTGTCACCATCAACCGTTCTATATGATGCGCATAAGCATTATCCAGGGTGTGTTGGATGCTTGATTTCACGCAGGCCATTTGTGTTTGAGCCGTCCAATAGAAATCGGGTAGTTTATTTTGGTGATTAAAGAAGTTTAGGTCGGGGTAGCCAGGCATGTGTGCCCAATAAAAACCGCGAACATATTCCCTCCATCCAATTAGTTGACGTACAAACCCCTCTACTTGGGCCAACTCAATACGTTCAGGTGATTTTTTCCTGGCTTCTATGGCGGCCTCAACCACCTCTTGTGGACTGATTATTTTTGTGTTCAGGCAGAAGGAAAGTCTGCTGTGAAATAAAATAGGTTCATCGGGATGCATAGCATCTTGGAATCGACCAAAGTGGGGTAATAAATGCTCGACAAAATGCCTGAGTAGCCGTTCAGCTTCTTCCCGGGTGGTCGCCCAAAGAAACTGTCCCGGCTCAGGAGATTTCCCCATGGTTTTTACCCCATGCTCTTGCAGCATGGATAAAATGCTGTCTATTTCTGGATCGAATACGGGAGCTTTGGGGAGGCTAGGGGTGCCGTTCCATGTTTTGCGGTTCTCTGTGTCAAAATTCCATTGGCCACCTTCTGGTTGTCCCGATGAGGTCATCAAATACCCCGTTTTTTTTCGCATGGCCCGATAAAAAAACTCCATGGTATAGGTTTTTTTATCCTTAAAGTGCTCTTGCCAGTCTGTGCGTGAAGTCAAAAAGTGCTGGGTGTCCTCAACAGTTATCGGGATGGATTGTTGGTTACACCAATCCTTGAGCTGCTTGTCCAATCGGTATTCATCTGGCCATAGGTACCCAAATGATTGGAACCCTTGGGTCTGAATCAGCTCGTCAATGTTTTTTATTAAGTCTTGTCGATTTCTTGGATCGTCCAGTTTGTAGTAAATGAACTGGTGACCCTGTGCTGACATCTGTTCGGCAAATCGGCGCATGGCCAGAAAAAAGGCCAATACTTTTTGCACGTGGTGGAGTGCGTAATCCGTCTCCTGCCGCATCTCGCACATCAGGTAGGTCACCTGCGGATCTGCCTGTTGAAACCAAGTGTGTTTTGGGTTGAGTTGGTCGCCTAATATCAGTCGAAGTGTCTTCAAAATAAAGCGGTTTGTAGCCAAGTCTTTTGATGAAGACCTTTTGGGTCGTATTGCTGCGCTTGACGCTCCATACTAAACACTCGTGCCCTGGGGTCATTTCCCACGCCAGCAACGTACATCCAGTTACCGTAGTTGGAGGATGGGTCGTAATCGATTAAAAGCGATTCAAAGTAAGCGGCTCCCCAACGCCAATCGATACCGAGCTCATGAACTAGGTAGGACGCAACATTTTGTCGTCCCCGATTACTCATCCAACCCGTTTCAGCTAGTTCGATCATATGTGCATTGACAAAATCAACCTGAGTTTGACCGTTGATCCATTGGCCCCAGGATCCATGGGTAGGGATCGGTTTAGGACTTCTCCACGGATTTCCTGAACGATTATTTATCGATTGGGGTACTTCAGGACTGGGATGTTGGGCAATACCGGTTGCGTTGAAAAATAATGACCCGTATTTCATGGCTGTGTAGGCAAAAAATTCCCGCCATAACAACTCAAAAATCACCCAATAGGTGTCTTCATTTTTTATGTGTTTCGCTTCAAACTCTTTTATCGTTCGGTAGATCGTTCTGGGAGAAATACATCCCAAGGCCAGATAGGGGGAAAATTTAGTGGAGTAGTCCACTCCCAGCATACCATTTCTGGTGTGTTTGTACCAAGCTACTTTTTGGGTTTCAAAGGTGTATTGATGAAGTCTTGCTTGGGCAGATATGCATCCGCCTTGAAAGGGAAACGCAGAGTGAGCGGGTTGAGTCACCGATTTAATTCCCCAAGAACTAAGATCGGGAATGGGGTGAATTTCAGGGGGTGTAGCACTTAATTTTCTCGGCTGGTGCGCCGCTTTAATTTGGAGATTTCGCTCTACTTTTTTTCTGAACTCTGTAAAAATCCACGGCAGGTCTTTTAATTCGAAACCCAGTTGCTCGGGTTCAATCAACAAACTGTTGTGGTGAAACACCCACTCAACAGTACACGCTTTTTGACAATCTGCTATACGCGCTTTTTCTTCGGGCATCCAGTGGTGTTGGGCGTACACTCGAATAGCTTTGTTTTTAGTGACTAATTCCGCAAGACCTTGAGCGGTATCTCCTCGGTGATAACAAAGTTCAATGCCCAGTTCCGCTAAATCATGTGCTAGCTCAACCAGTGCTTCAGCAATAAATTGCGCTCTGAAGTTTCCAGTTTTTCGAAATCCCCAAGGCGTTTGGGTGTAATCCGTCTGGTCAAAACAATAATAGGCGATTACTCGGTCGTGAATCCTTGTCGCTTCAGCCAGACCTGAGTGGTCTTTAACCCGTAAATCATTGGTGTACCAAATTATTGCCGTGTTCATTTCCCTTTTTTTCGACATGCATCACTGCAATAAATTACCCTATCCCAATCTCGTTCCCATTTCTTTCGCCAGGAAAAGGGTCGTTGACAAGCCGGACATGTTTTTTGAGGTAGATTACCCTTAGCAATAGTTTTTTGGGCAGAATTGCGCAAAGGTTTTAGTCCTTATTGATGTATTGGTGCAACTCAGCCATTTTTTCTGGCTTGTTGAAAATTCCGCTGTAGAATACAGTTACTGTGGATGATGCATCATCTTTAACTCCCCGGGATGAGACGCACAAATGCTTGGCATCCATGATCACCGCAACATCGGTTGTCCCTAAAACTTCGATGAGTTCCTGACCTATTTGGTTGGTTAAGCGCTCTTGAACCTGAGGTCTAGCTGCGTAGTACTGTACAATTCGATTGAGTTTTGACAGACCAATTACTTTGCCGTTAGATCGGTAAGCGACGTGTGCTTTGCCAAAGATGGGAACAAAGTGGTGCTCGCAATTCGAGTAGAAACTGATGTTTTTTTCGACCAACATTTGGTTGTATTGAAACTTATTTTCAAACAAGGTCATCGCAGGCTTGTTTTTGGGGTTTAATCCACCAAAAAGTTCCTCTACATACATCTTGGCCACTCGTTTCGGGGTGCCTCTAAGTGAATCATCGGTAAGATCCATACCCATCACTTCCATGATTTGGGCAAATAACTCCGCGATTTCTAATTTTTTTTGTTCGTCGCTTTTGACAAATGCGTCTGCGCGCATCGGGGTCTCGATGCTAGTGGCTGAATGGGCATCACCTAGTTCGTCTTCTAGGTCGATTTGATGTTTAGACAGGGTATTGAACATAGTTTCTGGGTGTTTCGTAGAGTGTAAGACTCCATGACTGCTCGGGTTTCATATGGGGTTTGAGCCACTGATAAATGACCCGGGCTATATTTTCTGCCGTTGGATTAAGCTGGCCAAACTCGGGTACATCTAGGTTGAGGTTTTTGTGATCGAGCTTGTTGGTTACCTCTTTTTTGATCAGATCAGACAACGCTTTTGTATCCACTACATAGCCAGTTTCAGGATCAATGGGTCCTTTTACGCAGACAATTAATTCGTAATTGTGTCCGTGAAAATTCGGATTGTTGCACAATCCGAAAACGTCTTGATTTTTTTGGGCATCCCAGGCTGGGTTGTGAAGCCTGTGCGCAGCGTTGAAGTGTTCTTTTCTGAAAATGGCAGCTTGTTCCATAAAGACAAAGATATTAATTTGTTTAACAATTTTATAAAACTGTTAAACAAAAGTGTATTTTTGTTTCAAGTTAACTGATATGTACGAACTACACACTAAACAAAAGTTACCCATTTCTGTGGAAGAGGCTTGGGGATTTTTTTCTGATCCAAAAAATCTAAAAGAAATTACACCACCCTATATGGGGTTTGATATTTTGTCTGGTGCTGACCGAAAGGTTTATGCTGGACAAATTATTCGCTATACGGTAAAGCCCTTATTGGGGTTGAAGTTAAATTGGGTAACCGAGATCACCCATGTGGCACCTGGACAATTTTTTGTCGATGAGCAGCGTTTTGGGCCGTATACCTTTTGGCACCACAAACATTTTTTACACCCCATTGAGGGCGGTGTGGAGATGGAAGATTGGGTGCATTACAAACTACCTATGGGACCTTTAGGTCAATGGGCTCATGCGCTATTTGTGCGCAAACAACTTCAAGGAATTTTTGATTACCGCACCGAAAAATTAAACAGCCTTTTTGGCACATATACCGATAAACGTTGAAAAATATATTCATTGTAGGGGGAAGTTCAGGTATTGGACGGGCACTGGTTAAACTGTTGGCCCAAGAACACCATGTTTGGGTCGCGTCTAGATCCGCTGAAGCGCTCAGCGATGTGCGATGTACGCACATCGCATTTGATGCGTGTACAGACACCTTGGATGTGACTCAGTTACCCGAACATTTAGACGGGTTTGTCTATGCGCCAGGCAGTATTAACCTAAGACCTTTCTCTGGATTGAAACCGGAGACATTTGCCCAGGATATGGAAGTGAATTTTTTGGCTATGGTGCGCGTATTGCAAAGTGTGTTGCCCAAACTCAAGAAGTCCGAGGCGGCGAGTATTGTCTTGTTTAGTACGGTAGCCGTCTCTGTAGGAATGCCTTTTCACACATCCGTCGCAGCGGCCAAAGGAGCTGTTGAGGGTTTTGCACGAGCACTAGCCGCAGAATTAGCGCCCAAAATACGGGTCAACGTAGTTGCTCCTTCTTTGACCGACACTCCACTGGCCAATAAGTTCCTCAACAACGAACAGAAAATGGAAAACGCCGCGCTAAGGCATCCGCTAAAATCGGTAGGTACGGCCGATCAAATCGCCCAAACCGCTGCTTTTTTACTCAGCGATAAGGCTTCTTGGACCACAGGCCAAGTGCTTGGAGTTGATGGAGGAATGTCTCGCTTAAATCTAGGATAATGAATGAGTCTATAGCCCTGTTTTGGTTTCGAAGAGATTTGAGGTTGGAAGACAACCACGGTCTTTTCCGTGCCTTGAGCAGTGGTAAACGGGTAGTCCCCATTTTTATTTTTGACCCGTGTATTCTCGACGAATTGCCCAAAGACGACCACAGAGTTGGTTTTATTTGGGCACAATTAAAAAGAATAAGTGCTCAATGGCTTGATAAGGGCACGGGGCTCCAGGTGTTTTACGGCGCTGTAGAAACTGTTTTTGAAGAGCTTTCCTCCACCTATTCGGTAGCGGAAATTCACACCAACAGAGATTATGAGCCCTATGCGCGACAAAGAGATGAAAAAATAGCCCGATGGGCTGAAGCCAAAGGAATTGTGTTCCACACCCATCAGGACCAGGTAATTTTTGAGCCTCAAGAGGTGGTCAAATCAGATGGAACTCCTTATTTAGTTTACACGCCATTTAGCAAAGCTTGGCTAGCAAAACTGGACCAAAAAACACTCGAGGGTTATCCCAGTGAAGAAAAACTAAACCATGGGTTAGGTTTAAAAGAGCAGATGGTTGATTTGGCACTAATGGGCTTTACGTCCTCGATCATTCACCCCCCCCAAGCACACACTGAAGATCGGCGGATTGCCGATTATGCGCAAACCAGAAATTTTCCATTCCTCGATGCGACCACAAAAGTAGGAGTTCATCTAAGGTTCGGCACGATTAGTGTGCGTTCCTTGGTGCGCAAGGCTATGGTCAGTGAGGAAAACACTTACCTAAAAGAATTGATTTGGCGTGAGTTTATGATGATGCTTTTATGGCATTTTCCCCATACGGTACAAAATTCATACAAACCAGTTTTTGATCGGATTGCTTGGCGCAACAATCAAGAGGAATTCGCGGCTTGGTGTCACGGAAAAACAGGTTATCCACTAGTAGATGCAGGCATGAGGGAACTCAATGCTACCGGATTTATGCACAACAGAGTGCGTATGTTGGTGGGCAGTTTTCTGGTCAAACATTTGCTGATTGATTGGCGTTGGGGCGAGGCCTATTTTGCCCAAAAACTCTTTGATTTTGAACTGTCCAGCAATGTGGGAAATTGGCAGTGGGTAGCTGGAAGCGGTATTGATGCAGCTCCCTATTTTAGAATTTTCAATCCAGAAGAACAGGTTAAGAAGTTTGATAAAGACCACAAATACATCCGCCGATGGGTGCCTGAATATCAGGAATTCACGTACCCTAAGCCTATCGTGGACCACAAAATGGCCCGTGAACGTTTTCTGCAAGCCCACAAAGCTGCAGCTTCTATGTTAAATTAATTCTTATGTCGTTAATCGATTACACATTAGTGCGTTTCACCATTGGGGATCTTTCCTCTATATCGGGCATAAAAACCCCCGCTTTGAGGATGTGGGAAAAACGCTATGGTTTGTTGACCCCAGAGCGCACAGATACCAATTTGCGTCAGTACGATTTGTCGCAACTTCAAAAATTGCTTAACGTGCGATTTTTGTTGCAGCATGGACATAAGATTTCCAAAATTGCTGAGGCTTCTCAGCAACAGGTCTTTGAGTGGGTGCACAAAGAGGTGACCGAAAAACATCCCGAAGATTATTACATAGACGAATTGATGTTGAGCTGCATCGGCTATGACCGCATTCGTTTTCTTGAGCTTTATGAGGAATTGCTTCAGCAGCATTCATTTTCTGTGGTATTTAGCCAATATTTTGTTCCTCTATTGCAGAAAATAGGAACACTATGGCAGACCAATACAGTTGATATCACCCAAGAACACTTTATCGTTCAATTGATCAAGGAGCGTCTATTGCTGCAACTGGCACCGCTTGAAGGAAAAAAATCAAAAACCACCTCAGTACTGGTATTTTTCTTTTTACCAGAAAATGAGATTCATGAGATCGGTTTGTATTTTGCCTATTATCTCGCGCTCGCTAAGGGAGTTCAATCAGTCATGCTCGGTCCTTCGGTACCTGTTTCTGCGCTGGCCAAATTTAACGCGCTTCCCAAAGAAGTCATTTATTACACGCACATGTCGCACAGTATGCGACCCTCGAGCACGGCACAGTATTTTGCGCAGCTCAGCGAAGCCTTACTCAACCAACCACAAAGACAATTGTGGATTTCTGGAGACATTGTTCAAGAAATCCCTTCAGTACTCACCCATCCCCAGGTGCGCTATGTGGGGCAGGTAAACGATTTAGAAAAGGCCTTAAATGCCTATGCCCATTATGACCGAGAAGATTCACTGGTCGAGCAATGACCTAACCCAAATGGATGCGAAACACAGGATCCATTTGATCAATTCTGCATCCGGGTATAAATCGGCCAACTTAATCGGAACCAGATCGCCTAACGGGCAGGATAACCTAGCTGTTTTTAGTTCTGTCATCCACATGGGTAGCCAGCCTGCAGTATTTGGATTCTTGCTCAGGCCGGCCACCGTACCCCGTCATACCTGGAGCAATATTTTAGCTACGGGTGTATACACCATCAACCATATTCATCTTCCAATACTAGAAGCAGCTCACCAAACGAGTTTAAAGTTTCCAGAGGATGTCTCGGAGTTTGAGGCTACTGGATTGTGCGCTGAAATGAAGGGGGGATTTGCCGCGCCTTACGTAGCAGAATCCCCGGTTCAAATGGGTATGAAGTACTTAAGTCACTACGAGATCAAGGAAAATGGGACTATCCTCGTGGTGGGTCAAGTAGAGCACTTATACGCGGACTCTCAGATCGTGGCTTCCGACGGATGGCTTCAGCTCGATCAAGCGCAAACTCTGACGATCAATGGGTTGGATGGCTATGCTTTGCCTGCATTGATTCAGCGTATGCCCTACGAGAAAATCTAGTTCATATACCGGGCAAAACGCTTAGTATCCACCCGTGCCCCTAGATCAAACAACAAATTATACAAACCGTAAAAGGTGCGATTGACGTATAGGAAGTGTTTGGAGCCTCTGTTGCCATTCATTTTTCTGATGGTTTGGTCACTGCTTAACCGCTTGCTCAGTGCACCAACTGCTCCCCAAAATTCTGGATTGGAAAAATCAAATTGATCTTGTTGAAACGGCTGGGTGAATAAGCTGAGCAATTCGTGAAAAAGGTCAGAAACAAATTTTAGCGTGGTTGGATCATCGCTAGGCACTAAGATTTCCAAGTCCCAAAGCAAGGCATCAAATACGCGTCGATCATTCTGGGCTTCAGCGGTAGCTAGGGCAAAATAGGGGGTGTAGAAATTTTCAGGCACCTGTTTCATGCAGCCAAAATCAATCGGTACTAACCTGTTTTCAGCGTCTACCAAGAAATTTCCTGGATGTGGATCTGCATGTACTTTTTTCAATAAATGCATTTGATACATATAGAAATCCCAAAGGGATTGGCCCACTCGATGAGCTAACTCTGTTCCTCTATGGGCTTTGGCAAATGTTTGAATATGCTGTCCCTCCATCCAATCCATGGTTAGGATGCGATCACTGGAAAGGGATCGATAGTATTTAGGGAAACGAACATTTTCCAATCCAGCACAGGATTGTGCAATGGCTTCGCTTTGTTCTAATTCTAGCTGATAGTCGGTCTCTTCTAACAATTTTTCTTGTACCTCTTGAAAGTATTTTTCAGAATCCTTGGCATTGATATTAAACATCTTAAGCGCTACAGGCTTAACCAGTTTAAGGTCGGATACAATACTCTCAGCCACTCCTGGATATTGAATTTTTACGGCATAAGCATGACCCTCCTTATAGGCTTTATGCACCTGGCCAATGCTTGCTGCATGGGCTGCTTCTCGTTCAAATTGATCAAATAATACTTCAGGGCCTTGTCCCATGGATCGCTTAAAGCTTTTTTGCACTAAGGGGTAGGAAAGTGGGGGAACGGAAAATTGCGCTAGGGAAAACTGGTCGTAGTAGGCTTCGGGCAGCATGTTTTTTTCCATGCTCAACATTTGGGCTACCTTCAGAGCGCTCCCCTTCATCGTTTTCAGACCATCATAGATAGCCGAGGCATTCTCTTTGTCCAAGTCATTTTGAGATACGTCTTGTCCGAGTATTTTTTTGGTATAGTGTACCGTGTAGTTGCCGCCAACTTGGACTCCCGTCTTTAATAGGGTTTTGGCACGTGCAATTTTTGACGTGGGGATAGAATTGATCGATTTCATGGCTTAATGAGCGATGAAGTCCTTGATGAGGTATTTGCCTAGGTCAAATAAATTGCTGTTGGGTCGATCCATGAATAACTCAAAAAAAGTAGCCGTTGATTTTTCAATCAATATGTCAGTTTTTTCAAATCCTTTGGATCGATCCTTGACCCAATATTGGAATAAGAGCATAAACTGAATCCAAAAGGCTTCTTCAGTACCTGCACTTTGCAGCTGAGCTAAAGCCTTAGGCCCCTGTTGGGTTCTAGATAGATGTTCTTTGGCCCACGCCTTGTATTGTGTTCTAAATCCTTTGAGGTCTCCCCAGGAAGCCAGGTCAGACTTAAACGCTTCCGCACTGTGGAGGATATACGTTCTGTTGGCTGTCATTACCTCAAACAGGGTAAATAACAGACTTAATGCTTTTTCTTGAGCTGGCGCTTGTTGAAAATCAGGGCTTTGTGCTACGAGATCACTGGCCTGCCCCATAAATGCCTCCCATATGGAAGATTTTAGATGGGCTAGATCGCTGAATTGAGCGTAAAAATCGGCCTCACTACATCCAGCAATTTGGCAAAATTGATACACATTGGTGCAAGGTTTTGAACCATCTAGTTGGGCGTGCATGTATGCAGAAATTAGATCCTGGGCAGTAGGTGCTGATTTTTTGGATTTAGTGGCCGCCATCTGTTTAATGTTTTTAATTAAATGTTATACAAAAGTAATATAAAATGGGCTCTATTCACCCTGAGCTATCACAATAATTCGTTATTTTTTGTTTCTTTACCGCAAGTACCTACCCTATGGATATATCTACCGTTTTTAAAAATAACCAAGCATGGATCGAACAAAAGTTAGAGGGAGATCCCGGATACTTTGATCGATTAGGTTCAGGTCAAAATCCTGATTTATTGTACATAGGATGCTCGGATTCTCGAGTTTCTGCAGAAGAATTGATGGGTGCTGAGCCGGGAGAGATCTTTGTTCACAGAAACATTGCCAATATGGTGATTTCCATTGACCTGAACGCGATGTCTGTGATTAATTACGCGGTTAAATACCTTAAAGTGAGTAAGATAGTGGTTTGTGGTCACTACGGTTGCGGTGGAGTGCAAGCCGCATTACAATCCGCGGACATGGGCATACTTAACCCATGGTTGCGCAATATTCGCGATGTGTATCGAATCCACAAACACGAACTCAATAAGATTGAATCGGAACAAGATCGCTACAAAAGATTGGTAGAACTCAATGTTCAAGAACAATGTGTCAATTTGATCAAAACAGCAGCAGTTCAAAAGGCCTACAGAGAACGCGGATTAAAGGTGTACGGTTGGGTGTTTGATGTGCATACCGGTAAATTGATCGATTTGGCCATTGATTTCGAACGCATTCTTGAAAACATCATGGAGATCTATCATTTGGATTAAACCGAGTTATTTATTCTTGGTCTAAATTACAATCACGCTGTAGGGTAATTCCCTAGGAAGGTGTTTGTTATATTTGTAGGAATACGACTATGGACCAAATCATACGCTATGCCCTAAACCACAAGTTAGTGGTTTTGTTAGGCACCTCCATTATAGCTTTTTATGGGTTATATGCCCTGAGTCAACTTTCTGTTGGCGCTGTACCGGATATTACCAACAATCAAGTTCAAATCATCACGACATCCCGAAGCTTGTCTACGGAGGATGTGGAGCGGTACCTGACCTATCCGGTTGAACTTGAAATGGCCAATCTTCCTGGGGTACACGAAATCCGTTCTGTGTCCAAGTTTGGACTGTCTGTGGTTACGGTGGTTTTTGATGATGCGTTAGGTACCTATTTGCCGAGACAGCTTATCGCCGAAAAAATCGCCTCTGCTCAGGAAAAAATTCCTCAGGGTTTTGGGACTCCATTTATGGGACCCATTACAACCGGTTTGGGGGAAATTTATCAATATACATTATCCGTCGACCAGGCTCACAAAAACAAGTACTCCCTCACCGAACTCCGAAGTATACAAGATTGGTTGGTGAGAAGGGAATTATCCGGAATCCCTGGGGTAGTTGAGGTAAATACGTGGGGCGGTTACCTCAAAACCTATGAGGTGGCCATTCAGCCTGAACGGTTACAGGCCCTTGAGTTGTCGGTTTTGGATGTATACCAGGCGTTACAAACCAACAACAGTATTGCTGGCGGAAGTTATATAGAAAAGAATGATCAAGCTTATTTTGTGCGAGGCGAGGGGTTGCTCGACAGTCTCGATGAAATTGAAGCATTGGTTGTTGCGCAACGGGGCGCTGTACCTGTATTGGTTCGCGACGTGGCTGAGGTGCGTTATGGGTATGCCAATCGATTTGGTGCGATTACAGCCAACGGCGATGGAGAAACCGTGATGGGTCAAGTGATGATGCTTAAAGGGGCCAATGCCCAAGAGGTGATCTCAGCCGTTAAGCAGCGTGTCGCTCATGTGCAAACAATGCTGCCCGAAGGCATTAGGATCAATCCGTTTTTGGAGCGCAGCGAACTCATCGGAAAAACCACCTTTACGATTGCTGAAAACTTGGTGCTGGGCTGTTTGATTGTCATTTTTGTAGTGGTCGTTCTTTTGGGGTCATGGCGTTCTGGATTGGTAGTAGCTTCAGTCATTCCATTGAGTTTGTTGTTTGCTTTGTCCCTGATGTACTTGTTCGACGTAGATGCCAATTTGATGAGCTTGGGAGCGATTGATTTTGGGATTATTATCGACGGGGCCGTAATTATTGTCGAGTATATCGCTTTTCAAATCACCGCAAAAGCGGCGACTCTGGGGAATCTTTCAGGCGCAGAGCGCAGAATCGAATTGGACGAGATTACCCGAAAAGGGGCTTCTAAAATGATGCGCTCAGCCATCTTTGGTCAACTCATCATTTTGATAGTGTTTATTCCGATTTTGTCGTTAGTGGGTGTGGAAGGCAAGATGTTTCGACCTATGGCGTTGGTGTTCAGTTTTGCGCTGGTGGGCACCATGTTGCTATGCTTTACCTATATTCCCGTGGTGACTGCTCTGGTGGTCAAACCGGATAGTGCGGCCAAAACAAGCTGGTCGATACGCGCACTCAACCATTTGTCTCGCCGCATCTATTACCCTACTTTGGTTTGGGCACTCCGCCACAAGAAATGGGTGCTCGGTAGTGCAGGAGCTTTATTGCTAGCAGCCATAGTCCTTTTTGTTCGTATGGGGGGAGAATTTGTGCCTACCCTGGACGAAGGAGATTTTGTCATTCAACCGGTATTGCCCACAGGCACCTCGTTGAGTAAAACGATTGAGTACACCTCAGCGATGGAAAAAATTATTTTGGGCTTTGACGAGGTCGATCAAGTGGTGTCTCGTATTGGCGCTGCTGAGGTGCCCACAGACCCAATGTCTATGGAGGAAAGCGATGTGATCATCAAGTTACATCCTATCGGCACCTGGAAGAACGCAAAAACCAAAGATGAATTGGCGGATATGATTAAAGACTCATTGATGCAGATTGATCAGGTGGAGTATGAATTTACCCAGCCCATAGAAATGCGATTTAATGAATTGATCACCGGAGTTCGTGCTGATGTGGCCATTAAGGTATTTGGACCTGAGCTGGATGTGCTTCAACAGAAAGCCTGGGACATTCAAAAGGCTATTCAAGAGGTTCCTGGTGCTGCAGATATCAGTGTAGAAAAAATTGAGGGGTTGCCACAGATGAGAGTAAACTACCACAGGCCAGCACTGGCTCGTTACGGGGTGAGTGTGGATGAGTTGAACACGGTACTTTCCCTGGGATTTGCCGGTGCCCGTGCGGGCACTGTGTTTGAGGGAGAAAAACAATTTGATTTGACTATAAAGTGGGATGCTGCTCACAGGCAAGAGCTACAAGATTTAGAAAAGCTCAGCGTGCAACTAAAGGATGGTCGTCAGGTGCTTTTGGGCTCACTGGCCTCGGTGACTTATGACAAAGGACCGGCCAAGATTTCCCGAGACAATACGAAAAGAAGAGTCGTTGTTGGGATTAACGTCCGCAACAGAGATATGGCTTCCGTGGTGGAAGATGTTCAGAAAATTATCGCCCAAAAAATTGATCTGCCCGCTGGTTATTCCATAGAATACGGCGGTCAGTTTAAAAATCTTCAAACGGCTTCTCGCCGTTTGGCCATTGCGGTACCTGTAGCTCTTTTCCTGATTTTTGTACTTCTTTATTTCGCTTTCGACTCGGTGAAAGACGCCCTGTTGATTTACACAGCTATTCCGCTTTCAGCGATTGGCGGTGTGTTTTTACTCGCTTTGCGCGGCATGCCGTTCAGTATTTCAGCCGGGGTTGGATTTATTGCGCTTTTTGGCATCGCTGTGCTGAATGGCATCGTCCTCATCGAGGAATTCAAAGAGCTCCAAATCCATGGAATGCGCAATAGATATGCGCGCATCATTCGGGGGACCCAATACCGGATGAGACCAGTGCTATTGACGGCTTCTGCAGCAGCACTTGGATTTTTACCTATGGCTATTTCCACCTCTGCAGGGGCTGAGGTTCAACGGCCGTTGGCTACCGTGGTGGTCGGAGGGCTTGTGTCGGCCACCCTGCTTACCTTGTTGGTTCTTCCGTTGTTGTACGCCTTGTTTGATCGATGGAATCCACAGCCGATACGATTAAAGAAAAAGATAAAAAAGACTGTATTCATCATCGGTTTTTCTCTGGTTGGCTTAGGCCAGATCAATGCCCAACAGCCCATCACCCAAGCGGATTGGGTTCAAAAGGTGCTTGATCACCAACCGCAAATTAAAGCAGCACAACAAGCAGCCAAATCGGTGGAGGCCTTTAAGGGAACAGGTTGGGATTTGGGATCCACAGAGGTCTATCACCAATTCGATCAAAATAACATCGCCCCTAATGGACAACCTTTAAGGGTTTGGGGAGTTAACCAGACCATCCCATTTCCTACAGTAATGGCCAGTAGACAGAGGCTGTTGAGCCAAAAAGCTACTGCTGCGTCGCTGGAGCTTCAGTCCATCCTTTGGTCCTGGGAGCGCAAAGCCATCGGAGCATACAGAGAACTGATGTACCGACAACAAGTTGTGGGGCATTGGAAAAAATTGGCGACTCAATTGAGCGAGTGGAGCCAGAAAAACGAAAGAAAGCTCGCTTTGGGCGGGATTACGGTACTGGCTTATAAAACAGCCTTGGCCAAAAGCAGATCTGTGCAGCAGCAACTAAACCAAGAGATCAAACAGCTAGAGGCTCTGCAAAGAACCATGGCCGCTTGGGGGCAAATACCCCCTGATTTTAAAGCGGCAGATAGCGTCTGGACCCCCATCCCCCTTGATACCACTTGGTTGCGCACAACGGCAAGCAAAAGGAGCGAACTGCTTGTCCATCAGGCCAGAACAGAGAAAAACCTACAACTTCAAGGATACTTACCCAGTCTGTCAGGTGCCGTTTTTCAAGGTACAAACGATGTCTTAGGCGGTGAAAAATACTCAGGTTTTCAAGTGGGTATGTCTTTTCCCATTTGGGCCAAACCCCAACATGCGCGGATCAAATCTGCTCAATATCGATGGAGTGAAGCTCAGTGGTTAGCTAAAGACCAAGAGCAAAAATGGGTATTGGCCAGAAAAGATGCGATCGCTCGATACCAGCAGGCGCTTTCCGCCTGGGAGTCCATCAATCTTGGTGACCAGTACCTGGGGACAGAACTTTCCAAAAGTGCGGAGGTCTCTTACCGAACTGGAGCTATTGATTTTTGGCAATACGCCATGATTCAAGATCAGGCCTTACAATCTACTTTAGAATACCTACAGCTCCAATGGCAATTAGATCAAGCTGTACTCGCGCTAAATTATCCAGATGACACCCTTCAAACCAACACCTATGAAATTTCTAACTAGTGCATGGGTCACCTTGCTGATGATCGGCTGCGGAGCAGATCCTGCCCCTAAAGAATCGCAAGATCCTGAACCAGAAACTGCGGTGACCACTGAAATCGTCGAGGTAGAACCTACCCAAAAAGTCCTTCAAGTACACGGAACCCTGGTTGTTCCCCCGAGTAATGAAGCCACCGTTCACCCTATGTTTGCGGGGTATGTGCATTCTATAAAACTTTTACCCGGAGAGCAAGTAAAAAAAGGTCAAGTGCTTTTTGAACTGACCCACCCCGACTATATTGAGCGACAAAGAAATTATTTGTCTGCCCAGGCTTTATTCAAGCAGCAGGAGAAAGAATGGAAGAGACAGGCACAGCTCTATGCGGAAAAAATCAGTTCGGATAAAGAGGCGGCTGAAGCAGAAAATCTGTGGTCACAAGCCAAGGCATCCTATTGGGCAGCTCAAGCTGAGATCAAATTAATGGGGATCGATGTACAGGCTTTGGAGCAAGGCGTTATCCATCCAACTCTATATGTGCGGGCACCCATCGATGGATATGTAACCGATGTAGGGGCTCATCAAGGCATGTATTTGTCTGAGAATCAAGCGGCGGTTACCATCACGGACTTGACCCAAATGCATTTGGAATTGGAAGTTTTTGAACATCAAGCGTCCCAACTTGCCCCTGGCCAATCTGTTACTTTTTACCTACAGGATCGACCCGAGCAGGTGTATTCTGCTCAGATACATGTGATCAATAAAGCCATAAATCCACAAACACGTACGTTGGTGGTGCATGCCGATATCGATGAGTCTGTCCAAGGTACCTTAACCCCGGGTATGTTTGTCGTGGCCCAAATCGCTATCGACTAAGTTTATTTTTTATATTCGTGGGGTGGAGTACCTCAATGAGTTTTTAGTTTCTGTATTGCCCTACACAGAATGGGTTATGCTTTTTTTAGTAGTCGGTGGAGGATTGTTTTTAACGATCTATTCTCGACTGCTCCCCTTTCGATATTTTAAACACGCCATTGAAATTACAGCTGGAAAGCACGATGACCCAAACGCCCCTGGTGAAGTAAGTCATTTTCAAGCTCTTTCCTCGGCAGTCGCCGCGACCGTGGGGATGGGTAATATTGCGGGCGTAGCTATCGCTATTTATCTAGGGGGTCCCGGTGTCGTTTTTTGGATCTGGATGACCGCTTTAATCGGTATGGCCATCAAATATTACTCCTGTACCTTGGCGGTTATGTACCGTGGGGTTAATCCACAAGGTATGGTACAAGGGGGCCCCATGCATTATATGGTACAGGGAATAGGGCCTAAAGCTAAAGGACTTGCGGTGTTTTTCTCTGTGGCTGGACTTTTTGGCGTTTTGCCTGCCTTTACGGCCAATCAACTGGTCCAAACCCTAGTCGATGTGGTGGAGCCGCAGAGCTGGACACCCATCACGGATCCTTGGACATGGAAGTTGATTTTGGGGGTGACCCTATCGGCACTCACGGTGGGGGTTATTTTCGGCGGGCTAAAGAAAATTGCCCGTGTAGCCTCCTCCATGGTGCCCCCCATGGTATTGGTGTATCTAGGTTCGGTATTGTGGATATTGATCAACTCCTGGAGTGAAGTACCCGGGGTATTTGCCTTAATTTTTGAGGAAGCATTTAATACCCGTACGATGGTACAGGGAGGACTCTGGGGATTGATTATTGTCGGAATCAGGAGGGCGATATTCTCCAATGAATCCGGAGTAGGGTTGGCCCCTATGTTTCATGGGCAGTCTAAATCTACCTATGCGGTTCAAGAAGGTTTGGTGGCTATGCTGGGCCCGTTTATCGACACTATTGTGGTGTGCACACTTACGGCTTTGGTGATCTTGGTCAGCGGTGTATACCTTGAAGGCGGTTCCAATGGAATATTGATGACCCTAGAGGCATTTAGGGCCTTTTTTGGACCCTATGGAGCGGTTTTGCTTTTGGTCGTTGTGGTGGCTTTTGGGTTGTCTACCTTGTTTACCTATGCGTACTACGGAACCAAGTGTTTGGATTTTCTCTCTGACTACAAGTGGGGGTATCGCTATAACTACATCTATATTTTTAGCATTACCTTTGCAGCTGTCGCTTCAGTGGATTTAGTGATTAATATCATTGACTTATCCTTTGCCCTGATGTGCATCCCTAATATGATCGCGTTGCTGTACCTTGCTCCCAGGGTAAACGCTGCAGCCCGTGACTACTTTAAACGCCCATGAGTACCCACCGTTCTGGATTTGTCAACATTATTGGAAACCCCAACGTAGGAAAATCTACGTTGATGAATGCTTGGGTTGGCGAAAAATTATCCATCATCACTTCAAAAGCCCAAACGACCCGCCACCGTATTTTAGGTATTGTGAACGGAGATGATTTTCAAGTGATTTTATCGGATACGCCCGGGATTATCAAACCGGCTTATCAGTTGCAGAACGCGATGATGCAGTTTGTATCTACGGCTTTTGAAGACGCTGACGTTCTGGTCTATATGGTAGAAATAGGTGAAAAAGCGCTCAAAGACGAAGGCTATTTTACTAAAATAGCCAACAGCGAAGTCCCCGTTTTGCTCTTGCTCAATAAAATTGATCAAGCCGACCAACAAAAACTCGAGGAGCAAGTCGCTTATTGGCAAGATCAATTACCCAAAGCAGAAATCCATCCGATCTCGGCCTTAACCGTGTTTAACGTCAAGGAGGTATTTGATCGAATTTTGGAATTGTTGCCAGAAGCACCGCCTTATTACCCCAAGGATCAATTAACTGACAAACCTGAACGTTTTTTTGTCAACGAGGCCATCCGTGAAAAAATCTTGAAATTTTATCAAAAGGAGATTCCCTACGCGGTGGAGATTGATACAGAGGAGTTTGTAGAAGATGAGAAAATCATCCGAATGAGAGCTGTGGTCATGGTCGAACGCGAAACCCAAAAGGGAATTATCATCGGTCATCGAGGTGCGGCCTTAAAACGGGTAGGTGTGGCGGCCCGAAAAGACTTAGAGCGTTTTTTTGGCAAACAAGTGCATCTTGAACTCTACGTTAAAGTCAATCCAGACTGGCGTTCTAACCAAAGGCAACTCAAGAGATTTGGGTACGACCAGGGGTAATGATCTCCGCCGATGGGGCTTGTACGGAATTTAAATCCTATTTTTGCACCAAATTCCCTTTATGAGTGCTATTGTAGCCATTGTTGGTCGCCCTAATGTGGGCAAATCTACCTTATTCAACCGATTGATTCAGAGACGTGAAGCCATAGTTGATGCGGTTAGCGGGGTGACACGTGACCGACACTACGGTAAAAGCGAGTGGAATGGGCGTATTTTTTCGGTCATCGATACGGGAGGATACGTTTTGGGAAGCGAGGATATTTTCGAAAAAGAAATCGACAAGCAAGTAGAACTAGCCATCGATGAGTCGGACGTCATCATCTTTGTGGTGGATGTGGAAACCGGGATTACCGGAATGGATGCAGATGTGGCACAATTACTCAGAAAAGTAAAAAAACCTGTGTTGTTGGCAGTCAATAAAGTGGATGCTAACAACCGAATCGACGACGCCTATGAGTTCTTTAATCTCGGCTTAGGTCAATACTACAACATATCCGGTATTACCGGTAGCGGAACGGGAGATTTGCTCGACGCTGTGGTGGCTGCTTTGCCCCCTCAAGTCGAGGACGACAACGATGCTGAACTGCCTAGATTTGCCGTAGTAGGACGACCAAACGCAGGAAAATCCTCGTTGATCAATGCCTTGATCGGTGAGGAGCGCTATATCGTCACTGATGTCGCAGGTACCACCCGGGACAGTATCGATACCAAATACAACCAATTTGGTTTTGAATTTAATCTAGTCGACACAGCGGGTATCCGAAGAAAGGCCAAAGTTCGTGAGGATCTTGAATTTTATTCCGTTATGCGTTCGGTTCGCGCTATCGAACAATCGGATGTCTGTCTATTGGTACTGGATGCGACCCGAGGGTTTGACGGTCAAGACCAAAATATTTTCTGGCTGGCCCAACGAAACAACAAAGGGATCGTTATTTTGGTGAACAAATGGGATTTGTACGAGAAAGACACCAACAGCGCCAAGGAATACACCCAGAAAATCAAAGAGGTCATCTCTCCATTTGTCGATGTGCCTATTGTATTTGTCTCGGTAAAGAACAAGCAAAGAATATTTAAAGCGATTGAAACCGCCGTGCAGGTATACCAAAATCGATCTAAACGCGTACCAACCCATCAGTTTAACGAAGTGATGTTGCCGTTGATCGAAAATTATCCGCCACCTGCCAATAAGGGCAAATACATCAAAATCAAGTTTTGCACCCAAATACCCTCTCCGTATCCTCAGTTTGTCTTTTTCTGCAACCTGCCTCAATACGTGAAAGATCCGTACAAACGATTTTTGGAAAATAAAATCCGTGAAAACTTTGATTTTAACGGGGTGCCCATCAGTATTTTTATCCGAAAAAAATAACTACAACTGATCCCTAATCGCGATCAACTCTTTTTTCAC
>JBEAQS010000018.1:0-4523 GCA_041163765.1 Bacteroidota bacterium
ACCCAAGAGCTTCTTTGGTGGTGCCATTGTGCTGCGCCTAGTACAGAGAAGTTTAAGGCGTGTTTTGATCCTTCAGGTTGGTAGCCAACAGCGGCAAAATAAGTAGTTCCCTCACCTTTGGTTCCGTAGACATAACCATCTCCTGACCATTGAGACAACAATATAGAAGAGGCCCAGCCTTTATCATTTTTTCCTGAGCTGTAGGTGAATGTGGTTTTAGAGTAGCCATCGTTACCGATCATTTGGGCCAATGAACCTCCTTCTTTTAACTCAGCTGCTTTGGTAAAGATAGATACCGTACCTCCTACAGAAGGAACAGCCAATCTCGATGCACCCAAACCTCTTTGGATTTGGATTCCTGAAGCTACATCGGTTAAACCTTGCCAGTTAGACCAATATACCCAACCGTTTTCCATATCGTTCACCGGTTGCCCGTTGATCAAGAAAGATGTGTTTCTTTGGTCAAAACCTCTTAAACTGATACGAGAATCTCCATATCCTCCACCTTGTTTGGTAGCATACACCCCTGGGGTGCGGTTCATGATTTCAGGGAATTCTAGGTTACCCACTTTTAGTGAAATCTCTGCTGGAGAAATAGTAGATACCGCTACAGGTGTTTCACGTACTTTAGCTACGTCAATAACCCCTGAAGTGACTACTACCTCACCCAATTCATTAAAGGACATGGCCAAACGAACAACAACACCATTGGATGCAGCGACTGTTGCAGACTCATACCCTAAAAAAGACACTTCTAGCATGTCTCCCGTAGAGGCATCAATTGAAAAGTTTCCGTCAAAATCAGTAACGGTTCCCTTTTTAGTTCCTTTAACTACTACTGTAGCGCCTGGAAGAGGTTGATTGTTTTCTGCATCAACCACCTTACCTGTGGTTTGTGCCAATGCGATGGCAGAAACCATAAGGGCTACCATCAACGAATACATTTTTTTCATGTTTAATAATTAAGTTAATTATTCCATTTAACGGCGCAAAGATCGCAACAAAGTCCATTGCGAAGATTACCCAAATGTTAAATATTTAAGTTTTACTTAACTATTGTTGTGAATCAAACAATACTATTTCTGCTGATAGGCTTGTAGCAGTGCTTGGGTACTGGCGTCATGGGGATGGTTGGTGCTTCCGTCAATATCGGATAAAATGCTGTTGGCCAGCTGCTTGCCAAGTTCAACTCCCCATTGATCGTAGCTGAAAATATTCCAAATAACCCCTTGTACAAAGATCTTGTGTTCGTAGGCCGCAATTAAAGATCCCAAGGTAGCTGGAGTCAGTTGATCGATCAACAATGTATTGGTGGGTTTATTTCCCTCAAAAACCTTGAAGGGGACGATGTGTGCTACGCTATCCAGATCCACCCCTTTGGCGATAAATTCAGCCTCAACCTCCGACCTGGATTTACCGACAAACAAAGCCTCCGTCTGGGCAAAAAAGTTAGACATCAACTTGTCGTGGTGGTCCATATCGCCGTGAAGTGGCTTTTTAAATCCGATGAAATCTGTCGGAATCAGCTTGGTGCCTTGGTGCATCAATTGGAAGAAAGCGTGCTGAGAGTTGGTGCCGGGTTCGCCCCAAATCAAGGTGCCTGTTTGATAGTTTACACGGGCTCCTGAGCGATCGATGTATTTGCCGTTGCTCTCCATGATCCCTTGCTGAAGGTAGGCGGAAAAGCGGCTGAGGTATTGGGTATACGGGATAATCGCTTCAGATTCTGCCCCATAAAAATTGTTGTACCAGACACTGATCAAGGCCATAATCACTGGAATATTTTCCTCAAAAGAGGTTTCGGCAAAGTGCCTGTCCATTTCATGGGCTCCTTGAAGAAACGCTTCAAAATGGCCATATCCCACAGATAGCGCAATGGTTAAGCCCACTGCACTCCACAATGAAAATCGACCCCCTACCCAATCCCACATGGGAAATACGTGCTCTGGAGCAATGCCGAACTCTGCAATTTTGGCTGTATTGGTCGATACCGCAGCAAAATGTAACGCGATGTCTTTTTGGGAAGCATGACTTAAAAACCACTTTTTGATGGTTAACGCGTTGCTTAAGGTCTCCTGAGTGGTAAAGGTTTTCGAAACCACCACAAACAAGGTGGTCTCAGGATTTAGCCCCTTTAAGGTCTCATAGACATGGTCCCCATCTACGTTGCTGACAAAATGAATTTTTAGGTGGTTTTGGTAATACTTTAGGGCCTCAACAGCCATCACTGGCCCGAGGTCAGAGCCCCCTATACCAATATTGACCACATCGGTAAATGCCATGCCGGTGAACCCTTTCTTCTGACCTGAAATAATCTGGTCGCAAAAATTCTTTATTTGGGTTTTAACCGCCTCTACCTCAGCCGCTACTGAACTACCTTCTACCTGGGAGTCAGCAGAGGCTGGCGCGCGTAACGCCGTGTGCATAACTGCCCGTGATTCCGTCTCGTTAATGGGGAAACCTCCAAAATATCCTTGCATGGCCTCCTGTAAGTGGCATTGCTGCGCCAGCTCCAACAAGAGCTTTTTAGTAGTGTCGTCTATCCTATTTTTGGAATAATCCAAAGTGAACTCTTTCCATTGAGCCGTATACTGAGCTACGCGATTCGGGTTTTGGGCAAATAAGTCCGATATGCGATCCGCTTGACGCGTTTGAAAATGTGCTTCCAATGCCTTCCAGGCGGCTGTGGTGGTGGGGTTGATTCTAGGTAACTTCATGTCGTAGGGTTATTCGGAGTATTGAATTTGATCTAATGCCAGCTTAATAGAGTCAATCTGGGCAAGGTAGGTCTCTTTTTTCCCGGAGGGAAGTGGATTGGACATCGGTAGTTTTTCCCTGAGCGGATCTACTTGACGGCCATTTTTCCAAAAACGGTAGCAAACGTGTGGGCCAGAGGTATTCCCCGTCATCCCGATCCAGCCGATGACATCTCCTTGTTTGACGGATTGGCCTTTGCGCACATTTTGTTTTTTCATGTGCAAATACTGGGTGGTATACGTACTGTTGTGTCTGATTTTTACATAATTGCCATTGGCTGAAGTAAACGATGATTCAATGACCTTTCCGTTGGCGGTAGCCAAAATAGGCGTGCCCACTGCCGCGGCGTAATCCGTCCCTAAATGGGGCCGTACTTTATTGCCATAAAATGCAATTTTTCGCTTCAGGTTGTATCTCGACGAAATTCGGGAAAAGTTTACAGGCGCCTGTAAAAAAGCCCTCCTCAGGTTATTTCCTTTTTCATCAAAGTATTCTGCGTAATTCTGGTCTTTGTCTGCTTGATGCCGGAAAGCGTAGTAGGTTTTACCCGCGTGTTCGAAAACAGCGGCCTTAATGGGGCCCATACCTGCATAGGTGCTGTCCTTGATAAAGCGCTCTTCATAAATCACCTTAAAACGATCCCCTTCTTGAAGCTGAAAAAAGTCAATCGTCCAGGCGTAGATAGAGGCCAGATTATGGGTGACATCGTAATCCATCCCCTGATCTAAAATGGTCTCCGACAAGGAACTATTGATCACACCAGAAGCTTCTCGCATATGTGTCGTGATCTCTCTTTGCTCGCTGTAGACTTTGAGCTCCTTTCTAAAATCAATCACTGAGAAATTGATCTTATCCCGCTCGTAAATAAAAACTTGAGGCTTTTGAATACTGTCCTTAGACTTTAAGATAATATAGGGCTGTCCCTGTCTTAAACGGCGTACATCAAAAATTTCTCGATACTCTTTTTGAGTAGCCGCGTGAACTTCAGGGTAAGCAACTTGATGTTGTGCCATAATCGCTCCAAAACTATCCCCGTCGCGAACGGTATCGCGCACTACTTCAAAATGATTGAAGTTAAACCCATAAAAAATACTGTCTTTGGGCTTTTCTGGAATCTCGGGTTGCTTTTCTTCTTTGCTTCCACAAGAAATAAACATCCCTAGCAAAAGGGCAAAAAGAAATATAGATTTTAAGCGCATTTATTCGTGTATTACTTCAAATGGATGTTTCAATTTAGCGTACTGATTTAAGTCTGCCCTCAAAGAGCCTACCACCAAATCAGCTTTTATTCGAATAGGAATTCTGTTTTCATCGTCGGATACCCAAAGCGTCAGTGCTTCTTGTTCCTTAAATACCCGATCGGACTGCACATAGGGCCTAAACTTGAGGCAAGATACTTTGCCAAATTTGGTCCGCAAAACCTCCCGTCCTAAATATTCCAACTTAAATCGGGTCACCCCGTCATCATCGTAGAGCATATCTAGCTCCAAAAACTTGCCGACATAAAGATCTTTCGTCTGGTAATGGTCGCGCAAATAATAGAAAGCACTTACTAGATCTTGGATGCCTTTTTTGGTGTCAAAAGACAGCTGCTTGTTTTTTTTGTAGTCCGTTAATACCGCCTTACGCCTTGCGTGATCGAAGACAATATCAAGATCCATGGTATATCCTCCTTCGTCGACCTTTCGGACAAACTTAAGTGGCTCATGACCTTTTTTGGTAAAATAAGTCTCGTAGGTATCGTCTACCTTGAAGAATAACGCAGC
>JBEAQS010000019.1:0-33187 GCA_041163765.1 Bacteroidota bacterium
ATGAAGATGTATGGAAAAAAGCAGAAAGCGCACAAAATTTCTATCAATACTTCCCCACTGACTCACTCCATGCTGCATTCGATACAAAAATTTCATTCCTGTATGATGAGGCCAATTTATATGTGGCCTTAGACGTCACCACTCCTGGGGATAACTACGTCATTCCCTCACTAAAACGCGATTATCGAGCGGGCAATAACGACAACATATCCTTGGTATTTGACACGTTTAACGACGGAATAAACGCCTATTTGTTCGGAGTTAACCCTTTGGGCGTAATGCGTGAAGCACTGATTGCTGGAGGAGGAAATGATCTGCGAAACTTTACCACAAGCTGGGATGTTAAATGGCGTTCAGAGATCCACCTAAAGGAAAATGGTTATTACGGAGAAATCATCATCCCGTTAAACTCACTTAAATTCAAGCCTGGAAGCCAAGTATGGAGGTTTAATGCGTACCGATTTGACATGCAATCGGGAGAGACCACTACCTGGGCCAATATTCCCCAGAACCAACAAATTTTTGGATTGGCCTTTATGGGAGATTTAGTTTTTGAACATCCTTTAGGTCAATCAAGGACTCCGCTGGCTATTATTCCTTTTGTCAATGGAATTGCTGAAAAGGGAGCTGATTTGGCCAGCGGGCAAACGGTAAGCGTAGGTGCCGATGCCAAAATCCCACTGGGAAACAGTATGAATTTGGACCTGACCTACCGTCCAGATTTTTCAAATGTGGAAATAGATGATCAAGTAACCAACCTCACCAGATTTGAGTTGCTCATGCCTGAAAGGCGTCAGTTTTTTATCGACAACAATGATCTATTTGGCAATTACGGCAACAGTCAAGATGTCAATCCCTTTTTCTCCAGACGCATTGGTCTGGCCAAAGATCAGGACGGGAATACGGTGGAAAACAAAATTAATGCTGGTGCCCGATTTTCCGGGAACCTCTCCCAGGGTTGGCGATTGGGCTTGTTGCACATTCAAACTGAAGCGGATCAGGAAAATGAAATAAGCGGGAATAACAACTCGGTGTTTGCGTTGCAAAAGCAAGTATTTGCCCGCTCGAGCATCAGCTTGATCGCGGTTCAAAGAACCGCCATCTCCGGGGACAAATTTACCGATGAATCAGACCGATACAATCGAGTAATCGGGTTGGATTACAATTTAGCTTCTGAGGACAACAAATGGACAGGAAAATTTTATTACATCCATACGGACAGCCCTGAAATTGGTCCAAACTCAGGAGCCGCTGGCGGGAATCTTGAGTATTTGACCAAAAATTTTGGCGCCGGATTGCGTGTTTCCTATGTTGGTGAAGATTATCGAGCGGATTTGGGGTATACGCGCCGGTATGATTTTTTGGTGGTCAGGCCCTACATACAGTACAATATTTGGCCGCAAAAAGGGGCATTTAATCGTCATGAAATAAGATTTAGCCCCAATAAATTGTGGCGCCCGGGTATGGATTACCAGAATACCGACCGCAATACCTCCCTCTCTTGGGAGGCTTCCATGAATGATTTAAGCAAATGGCAGATTCGCGCTACCCAGCGATACACCTATTTAACCGAGAGCTTTAACCCAACAGGGAACGACGATAATTTACCCATCCCCGCACAAACAGGTCACACGTACACCGAGGTTGAGCTAGAATACCAATCAGACCCAAGAAAATCTTTATTTTACACCCTAACGCCCAGCAGTGGTGAGTTTTACAATGGGTGGCGCAATGCTCTTCGAGCACGAATATCTCTGCGGATGCAACCCAAAACAACCCTAAGTGTGCAAACCGAGTACAATCAATTATTATTTCCTCAACCCTACGGTGATGCCACATTGTTTTTTATCAGTCCCAAATTGGATTATACATTTTCAAAATCGGTATTTTGGTCCGCCACTGCACAATACAACAACAGCGGCGACTATTTAGGGGTTAATGCGCGATTGCAATGGAGGTTTGCTCCGCTATCCGACCTGTTTGTCGTGTACAACGATCAATATCAATGGACCGACTTATTGCCTAAGTACCGATCAATCAACCTAAAACTAAGTTATTGGCTCAACATTTAAGTTTTCCCAAGAAACACATCAGTACATTTAAAACGCTTTGCTTTGACCTAGACGGAACTTTGCTGGCGTTAAAATCTCACATGACACCTAAAGCCTATGAGTATTTAGGCGCGCTTAAAGACAAACACCAACTGCTGCTTTGTTCTGCGAGAATACCTTCAGGAATGCGTTACCACCAGGAATCTATCGGCATTCTTGGGGCGCCTATGTTGTGCTATAATGGAGCCCTATTACTTGAAGGAGAACAGGTCGTATACAGTAAAACGATCGCTGAATCAGCCTTGGAGTCCGTTGATTTACTGCTTGACCACCTGGAAGTGAATTGGGGGTTGTACGCTTTTGACCAATGGTGGGTATCCAAGGACAGCGAACGAGTACAAAAAGAGCGGTATAACACCCAGACAGAACCTCTTTGGGGAGAAACGCGATCCACGATAAAACGATTGGTGGATGAATTTGGAGGGGTCCATAAAATCATGTTGATGGGGGATAAAAACAATATGGACCTGGCCATGGACGCACTAGCGCCTCTACAAGGCACTTCATTGGTGTATTTTCGATCCAACGACACCTTGATTGAGATCGCCCCATCGGGTGTAGGAAAAAAAGAAGGAGTGACCTATCTCTTGGGGAACATCGGTCTTTTGGAAGCGATGGCTTTTGGAGACAATGACAACGACATCGACCTGTTACAGGCCTCTGGCTGGGGTGTGGCTGTACACAATGCCAAACCACTGGTTCAATCCATCGCAGATGCGGTAACCCCGCTGAGTTGCGCTGATGATGGCGTGATCGACTACCTAAGTATGTGTTATGGAAAATAAACTAACTCCGTTAATTACAGACGACACGCTCGTCTTAGGACTGATAGCAGCCTGTTTGGGTTTTGTGTTTTTTACGCAACAGATAAAAAATCCCTTTTGGACCAGATTTTACAGCATAATTCCTCCCGTCCTTATGTGTTATTTATTGCCTGCCCTGCTCAGAAGCACCGGGGTGATCAGCGATGAATCCAGTGGTCTATACCACATCACCAGTCAATATTTACTTCCAGCTGCTTTGGTGTTGATGACTTTAAGCATGGACTTAAAAGCGATTATTCAACTAGGTCCCAAAGCATTGATTATGTTTTTAACAGGATCAATAGGGATTGTTTTAGGCGGCCCCATAGCGTTGTTGATTGTTTCATGGATCGACCCATCATGGACGCAAGGGGTAGGTTTTGATGCGATTTGGCGTGGACTGTCCACCATTGCCGGAAGTTGGATAGGCGGTGGGGCAAATCAAGCAGCTATGCTCGAAGTATTTAAATACAACCCAGAAAAATACGGAGGTATGGTGTTGGTCGATATTGTCGTAGCCAATATCTGGTTGGCCTTATTGCTCTTGGGAGTGGGCAGAAAAGAACAAATAAATCGGTGGTTAAAAGCGGATAATTCTTCCATTACCGCACTGCAAGAAAAAGTGGGAAAATTCACCCAAAGCATCACCAGAGTGCCCAGCCTGAACGACTATATGGCCATTTTAGCGATCAGTTTTGTCTCCGTGGGTTTGGGACATGCGCTTGGTGGATGGTTATCCCATTGGGCCTTAGGTTTTGACGCTGTTGCCCAGAGTACTGGATTTCTATCTTTTCTCAGTTCTTCCTTTTTTTGGATGGTGGTGGTGGTGACCCTACTGGGTATGTTTTATTCGACTACTTCACTGAAAAACTATGAAGGAGCTGGAGCCAGTAAAATAGGGAGTGTTTTCGTCTATCTATTAGTGGCCTCCATAGGCATGAAAATGGATTTAGGAGCGGTTCTAGACCAGCCAGGACTCATCGCTATTGGTTTTATTTGGATGCTCATTCACGCTGTACTCATGATCTCAGTAGCTAAATGGATTAGGGCTCCATATTTCTTCCTAGCTGTGGGAAGCCAGGCCAATGTGGGAGGTGCCGCATCAGCACCCATTATCGCCGCTGAATTTCACCCCGCACTGAGTTCTGTGGGGGTGATTCTAGCTGTTTTTGGTTATGCAGTGGGTACTGCTGGTGCATTGATTTGCGCCTACTTAATGGAAATCGCCTCAACGCTCACCTAAAATTCCCTCATTTTCTGTTTCTTTGCCCACAAATTGAGTGATATGAAAAAAATAATGCTTCTGTGCGCCGCAGCTTTGTTAGGCGTTTCTTGTGCAGGTGATGCAAACCAATCCTTGTTGAGCGGAAATATTCGCGGTATCAAAAAGGGAACGCTTTACTTGCAACAAATAGTGGATACCACGGTAGTTGTCCTTGACTCCGTTGTGTTTTCGGGGGACGGTCAATTTGAATTTAACCCAGAAGTTACCGAGCCTAGTCTTTACTATCTATATCTGGATAGAAAAGATGAAAATCCGTATAACGATCGATTACCCATATTTTTAGAAGACAGTAAAATTCACGTGGATGCTGCCTGGGATACATTTGCCGTAACCGCTAAAGTAAGTGGATCAAAAACCCACGATCAATACACTGAATTTCAACAAATGATGTCGAAATTCAATCAGCAAAACCTAGCCTTGATGCAACAAGCCATGGCCATGGATCCTAAAACCCAGCAAAAAGCTATGGATTCACTATTGGATAAAAATAACAAGAATGAACTCAGAAGATATCTTTTTGCCATAAACTACGCGTTAAATAACAGAAACTCAGTCATCGCACCCTATGTAGCTGTTGTCGAGATTCCTGAGGCTAGCCCGGTGTTTTTGGATTCCATTTACCGATCACTACCTACAGAAGTAGCGCAAACTTCCTACGGCAGGGCTTTGGAAGCACTAGTTCAGAATTCAACCAAATAAAAAGCGTATCTTTGCCAAAAATTTTGACCTATGGCCAGTATTAAAGACTTAAAAAAAGATGTAAACTATGTATTAGGCGACTTAATTGAAGCGGTATACATTTGGGAAGGCATCAACAAAAAATACGACTCAAAAGAAGCTCAATCCATCATCGATGAGGCAATCAGCTCTTTTGATCAATTGATCGAGCAGATCAACAACAAAAAAGTAGAAAACAGAGGGAAACACTTACGTGCAGTAAAAGGTCAATTAGAGACCGTAGCACAAGGTTTGGTAGCAAAAATTAACACGCTCTCCTAACTTAAACCCTTGACTCATCCAAGTGATGAGCGTACTGCTCAAAAATAATGCGAAACCAGGCCGTATACAGGTCTGGTTTTTTTTGTAGGTCATTTTTGATCCATTCTAGGGATTTCCATGACCAATCAGCCACTTCTTCACGGTTGATCACAGGCACCCCATCATACCTGCCCACCACCACATGATCCAGTTCGTGCTCTGTGAGCCCATTGTCAAAAGAGGCTTTGTAGATAAAATGAAACAGGGGCATCAACTCAGTATCAAAGCCCATTTCTTCACGAAGTCTCCTATGGGCTGCAGCTAAAGTAGTTTCGCCTGCCCTTTGGTGAGAACAGCACGTATTGGTCCAAAGTCCAGGTGAATGGTATTTTTCGTGGGCTCGTTGCTGTAACATGATCTCGCCTTGACTGTTTGTTACGAAAACAGAAAATGCGCGGTGAAGCACTCCCTTTTGGTGCGCTTCTAGCTTGCCCATCAACCCAATCGGCTCATCATCCGTATTGACCAAAATCACTTGTTCCTCTGTCATGACGTAAAAATAAGGGATTTGCCTATAACGTTCGGCGCATCCCTTTATTTTGATGTATTTTTGTCAAAAATTTTTACGCCATGAGCCTACAAAAAGAGCTCCTTAAACGACGCACTTTTGGAATTATCTCCCACCCTGATGCGGGAAAGACTACCCTGACTGAGAAATTATTGCTTTTTGGGGGGGCTATACAGGAGGCTGGAGCAGTAAAAAACAACAAGATAAAAAAAGGGGCGACCAGTGACTTTATGGAAATCGAGCGTCAACGCGGAATTTCTGTAGCAACCTCTGTGTTGGCCTTTTACTACAAAGACAAAAAAATCAATATCCTCGACACGCCAGGGCACAAGGATTTTGCTGAAGACACCTTTAGGACACTCACGGCCGTAGACTCAGTGATTGTGGTCATCGACGTGGCCAAAGGGGTTGAAGAGCAAACTGAAAAGCTGGTAGAGGTCTGCCGAATGAGGCAAATACCCATGATTGTCTTTATCAACAAACTGGATAGAGAAGGTAAAGATGCCTTCGACTTACTGGATGAAGTAGAACAAAAACTAGGTCTCCACGTTAGTTTGATGAGTTTCCCCATTGGCATGGGTTATGACTTTAAAGGGATCTACAACATTTGGGAAAAAAACATCAATTTATTCAGTGGTGACCCCAAGAAAAATATCGAAGACACCATAGCTTTTGACGACATCAACAGTCCAGAACTGGAGAAAATTATCGGAGCTCGGCAAGCTGGTCTGCTCAGAGATCACTTAGAACTAATCGATGGGGTCTATCCATCCTTTGACCGCCAAGCCTATTTAAACGGAACACAGCAACCCGTATTTTTTGGGTCAGCACTGAACAACTTTGGTGTGCGGGAACTCTTGGACTGTTTTATTGAAATAGCCCCCTCTCCCCGACCCAAAAAGGCTGAAGAGCGATTGGTAGATCCTTCAGAAACACAAATGACTGGGTTTGTTTTTAAAATCCACGCCAACATGGATCCTAAACACCGAGACCGATTGGCCTTTATCAAAATAGTCTCGGGTACTTTTGAACGAAATAAACCTTACCTGCATGTCCGCCAGGATAAAAAAATGAAGTTCTCTAGCCCAAACGCATTCTTTGCGGAGAAAAAGGAAATTATTGATATTTCCTATCCCGGAGACATCGTAGGACTTCACGACACCGGTAATTTTAAAATCGGAGATACCCTGACAGAAAATGAAGTGTTGCACTACAAAGGAATTCCCAGTTTCTCTCCTGAGCACTTTCGGTACATCAACAATGCAGATCCATTAAAGTCCAAACAACTCTTTAAAGGGATCGATCAATTGATGGATGAGGGTGTAGCACAGTTGTTTACCTTAGAACTCAATGGAAGAAAAGTCATCGGTACGGTAGGCGCCCTGCAGTATGAAGTCATTCAATACCGACTACAGCACGAATATGGCGCCTCGTGTACCTATGAACCTTTTCCCGTCTACAAAGCCTGTTGGGTAGAGGCCACTGACCCTAAAAATCCTGAGTTTAAGGAATTTTTGCGCATTAAACAGAAATTCATGGCTAAAGACAAAAAAAATCAGTTAGTCTTTCTAGCTGACTCAGCCTTTTCACTACAGATGACTATAGAAAAATATCCATCTGTCAAACTGCATTTTACCTCAGAATGGGATGAGTAACCAAAAAAAAAACCACAACTAATAGTTGTGGTTTTTTTTGTTATGCTTGTCCAGGAGGACCAAAATTAAGCGGAATGTGCGGTTGAACATCCTCTTTGATCGACCCGTGAGTCGACTCAAATTTATGGATGTTTTCACCCAGTGCCTTTAAAAACCTTTTTGCGTGCTCAGGTGTCAGTACTATTCTACTGCGTACTTTCGCTTTGGGTGCTCCGGGCATTAGGGTAATGAAGTCAACCACGAACTCTGAAGCCGAGTGATTGATAACCGCTAAGTTGGAATAAATCCCATCAGCGGTTTTTTCATCAAGCTCAATATTGATCTGATTTTGGCTCATTAGGAAAATTTCAATTCTTCTTTACGGGCCAATAGTTGATCGTACTCATCCTGTGCTCCTACAATAATTTTGTCATAGGAACGAAGACCTGTACCTGCTGGGATCTTATGCCCAACAATTACGTTTTCTTTCAATCCATCAAGACCATCGATTTTACCGCTCACAGCAGCTTCGTTCAACACCTTAGTGGTTTCTTGGAAGGAAGCCGCTGAGATGAATGATTTAGTTTGAAGTGACGCACGTGTAATTCCTTGTAGGATCGGTGTAGCTACAGCAGCCATAGCATCACGTGCTACCACGAGTTGCTTGTCTTCGCGTTTCAACAGAGAGTTTTCGTCTCTTAGTTCGCGTGCTGTAACTATCTGCCCAGGTTTCAAATTCACAGAATCTCCCGCATCTTCGACAACTTTCTTGCCGTAAATAGCATCGTTTTCTTTGATGAAGTCACTCTTGTGAACCAACTGATCTTCCAGGAATAACGTATCTCCAGAATCTAAAATCTGTACTTTACGCATCATCTGACGCACCACTACTTCAAAGTGTTTGTCATTGATTTTCACCCCTTGTAATCGGTAAACCTCTTGTACCTCATTCACCAAGTACTGCTGTACCGCAGAAGGTCCTTTGATGGCCAAGATATCCTCAGGAGTAATGGAACCATCTGAAAGTGGCATACCCGCACGTACGTAGTCGTTCTCTTGAACCAAGATCTGGTTGGAGAGTTTTACTAAATAACGCTTCACCTCCCCTAGCTTAGATTCAACAATGATCTCGCGATTACCTCGTTTAATCTTGCCGAAAGATACTACACCGTCAATTTCAGAAACCACGGCAGGGTTCGATGGATTACGCGCTTCAAATAATTCGGTTACACGTGGCAGACCTCCAGTAATATCCCCTGCTTTAGCAGATTTTCTTGGGATTTTAACCAAAATCTTACCTTCAGTAATTTTATCAGAATCGTTGACCATCAAGTGAGAACCAACAGGTAAGTTGTACGAACGCAATACCTCGTCTTTGTTGTTTTTAATCAACAGCGTAGGAATTAGGTTCTTGTTTCTTGACTCGATGATTACTTTTTCTTGGAAACCAGTTTGTTCGTCGATTTCAACTTGGTAGGTAACCCCTTGTTCGATCTCTTGGTACGAGATTTTACCGGTGAATTCAGAAACAATAACTCCGTTGTACGGATCCCATGAACAGATGGTCTGTCCTGATTCAACACGTTGACCGTCTTTGACGAACAGATGAGAACCGTAAGGAATATTGTTGGTGCTTAACGTAATTCCTGTATTGGCATCAACAATCTTGATTTCGGTGGTACGCGAGATCACAATATCGACAGATTTGCCTTCGTTGTCCTCTCCTTTAACTGTTCTTAAATCTTCGATTTCCGCAATACCTGGGAATTTAACGCTTAGCTTGTTATCTTCAGAGATGTTACCTGCGATACCACCCACGTGGAAGGTTCTCAAAGTCAACTGAGTACCTGGCTCACCAATCGATTGGGCAGCTACTACACCTACTGCCTCACCTTTCTGTACCATTTTCTGGGTAGAAAGGTTACGGCCGTAACACTTGGCGCAAATACCTTGTTCTGCTTCACAAGTCAGTGCAGAACGCACTTCAACTCGTTCGATCGGAGAAGCCTCAATACGCTTGACGTCTTGTTCAGAAATTTCTTGTCCAGCGCGAAGCAACAATTCTTCGTTGAGTGGGTTGTATACATCTTGAAGAGAGACACGTCCTAAAATACGCTCTCCTAAAGTTTCTACCACCTCTTCGTTTTTCTTTAAGGCTTCAACTTCAACACCTCTTAATGTACCGCAATCTTCCGTGTTGATGATGACGTCTTGAGATACGTCTACCAGACGACGAGTCAAATAACCCGCATCCGCAGTTTTTAACGCCGTATCCGCAAGTCCTTTACGGGCACCGTGGGTTGAGATAAAGTATTCCATGATCGAAAGACCTTCCTTAAAGTTAGAAAGGATAGGGTTTTCGATAATTTCACCACCACCTGCAGTTGATTTAATCGGCTTGGCCATCAAACCACGCATACCGGTTAACTGGCGAATCTGTTCTTTAGATCCACGAGCACCAGAATCCAACATCATATACACAGAGTTAAATCCTTGTTGGTCCTCACGGATGTTTTTCATCGCCAATTCAGTCAACATCGCATTGGTAGATGTCCAAACATCGATCACTTGGTTATAGCGCTCGTTGTTGGTGATCAATCCCATGTTGTAGTTGGCCATAATGTTGTCCACTTGGTCATTGGCCTTTTCGATCATTCCTTGTTTTTGCTCAGGAATAATGATGTCACCCAAAGAGAAGGAAAGTCCTCCGCGGAAGGCGAATTCGTACCCCATCTTTTTAATGTTGTCCAAGAACGCAGCAGTCTCAGGTACTGAAGTAACGCTGAGGATATGTCCAATAATGTCGCGAAGCGCTTTTTTATTCAATACTTGGTTGATATAACCCGCATTTTCTGGAACTTCTTTGTTGAACAATACACGACCCACCGTGGTTTCGATGATTTGATTCACCAATTCACCTTGTTCGTTGAAATCCTTGGCGCGTACTTTAATCCCCGCATTAAGTTCAACACGGCCCTCGTTTAAAGCGATTTCTACTTCTTCATAGGAGTAGAAGGTCATGCCTTCTCCCTTAACCTTGTATTCAGGGGTTGATTTGCGCTCTTTGGTCATGTAGTACAGACCAAGCACCATGTCCTGAGAAGGTACGGTAATCGGAGAACCATTGGCTGGGTTCAAGATATTGTGCGAAGCCAACATCAATAGTTGTGCTTCCAAAATAGCTTCAGGTCCTAAGGGAAGGTGAACCGCCATTTGATCCCCATCAAAATCCGCGTTAAATGCGGTACAGGCTAGTGGGTGTAATCTAATCGCTTTTCCTTCGATCAACTTAGGTTGGAAAGCCTGGATACCCAAACGGTGAAGCGTTGGGGCACGGTTAAGCAATACTGGGTGTCCTTTCAATACATTTTCCAGGATGTCCCAAACTACAGGCTCTTTTTTATCAATGATTTTCTTGGCTGATTTAACGGTTTTCACAATTCCGCGCTCGATGAGCTTGCGGATCACGAAAGGTTTGTACAATTCAGCAGCCATATCCTTAGGAAGTCCGCACTCGAACAACTTAAGCTCAGGCCCAACAACAATCACCGAACGAGCGGAGTAATCCACACGTTTACCCAAAAGGTTTTGACGGAATCGTCCTTGCTTTCCTTTTAGTGAATCTGAAAGTGATTTTAATGGTCTATTCGACTCTGTTTTAACCGCAGATGCTTTTCTGGTGTTGTCAAACAACGAATCCACAGCTTCTTGCAACATACGTTTTTCGTTGCGCAGAATCACTTCTGGAGCCTTGATCTCCACCAAACGCTTTAAACGGTTGTTGCGGATAATCACGCGTCTGTACAAGTCGTTCAAATCAGAGGTGGCAAATCTACCTCCATCCAAAGGCACCAAAGGACGCAATTCGGGTGGAATAACGGGAATTACCTTCATAATCATCCACTCAGGACGATTTTCTCTGTTGTCTTGAGACTCTCTTAAAGCCTCTACGACTTGTAGACGTTTAAGGGCTTCCGTCTTGCGTTGTTTCGATGTTTCCGCATTGGCTTTGTGTCTCAGCTCATAGGAAAGCTCATCTAAATCGATGCGTGCCAACAGATCGATCAAACACTCAGCCCCCATTTTGGCGACGAATTTGTTTGGATCTGTATCTTCTAAATACTGATTCTCAACCGGTAGGCTATCTAAAATAGTGAGGTATTCCTCTTCGGTTAAGAAATCCATTTTCTTGAGCTCTTCACCATCTGGACCTTGGGCAATACCTGGTTGAATAACCACGTAACGCTCGTAGTAGATGATCATATCCAATTTCTTGGATGGAAGACCTAGCAAGTATCCTATTTTGTTAGGCAAAGATCTAAAATACCAAATATGGGCTACGGGAACCACTAAATTGATGTGGCCCACACGGTCTCTACGGACCTTCTTTTCGGTAACCTCTACCCCGCAACGATCACAAACAATACCGCGGTAACGGATGCGTTTGTATTTGCCGCAAGCACACTCGTAATCCTTTACTGGACCAAAAATACGCTCACAAAACAATCCATCTCGCTCTGGTTTGTGTGTGCGGTAGTTAATCGTTTCCGGCTTGAGCACTTCCCCCTTAGAGGCGGCCAAAATAGTTTCTGGCGACGCTAAGCCGATCGATATTTTATTAAATCTTTTTACTGTGTTGTTATCTTTAAGTCTAGCCATAATGCTATGGTGATGGTATTAATGATTAAATCAATGAAGTACGCAGTTATTCCTCGAGGCGAATGTCTAATCCAAGACCTTTCAGCTCGTGCATCAACACGTTGAATGATTCAGGTAAACCAGGCTCTGGCATGGTTTCTCCCTTCACAATAGCTTCATAAGTTTTGGCTCTTCCAATCACATCATCAGATTTAACCGTCAAGATTTCTCTTAGGGTAGAAGAAGCACCATATGCCTCCAATGCCCATACTTCCATCTCTCCAAAACGCTGTCCACCAAACTGTGCCTTACCACCCAATGGTTGTTGGGTAATCAAAGAGTATGGTCCGATAGAACGGGCGTGCATTTTATCATCTACCATGTGGCCCAATTTCAACATATAGATCACCCCAACAGTCGCAGGTTGATCAAAACGTTGACCTGTTCCACCATCGTACAGGTAGGTGTGTCCGAATTGTGGCACTCCAGCTTCCTCAGTGAATTGATTGATCTCTTCAATCGAAGCACCATCAAAAATAGGAGTGGCAAACTTCTTGTTCAATTTTTGACCAGCCCAACCAAGTACGGTTTCATAGATCTGACCAATGTTCATACGCGATGGTACCCCAAGTGGATTTAATACAATATCCACGGGTGTTCCGTCTTCCAAGAAGGGCATGTCTTCATGGCGAACGATTCTGGAGACAATACCTTTGTTTCCGTGGCGTCCCGCCATCTTATCACCCACCTTGAGCTTGCGTTTCTTAGCGATGTACACTTTAGCTAACTTCATGATACCTGCTGGCAACTCATCCCCTACCGAAATAGTGAATTTATCGCGTCTCAGGTTACCTTGAAGGTCGTTTAGTTTGATTTTGTAGTTGTGCAACAAATCGGTAACTGCGCTGTTAAGCTCAGCATCTGTTGTCCAAGTACCCGATACTAAGTGAGCAAAATCCTCTACGGACTGCAACATCTTGATGGTGTATTTCTTTCCTTTTGGCAAAATTTCTTCACCCAAATCATTCAATACACCTTGAGAAGTTTTTCCGTTGACTAAGGAGAATAATTTTTCAATTAACACATCCTTGAGTTGTTGGAATTTAACTTCGTATTCCATTTCAAGTTGTCCAATCGCGTCTTTATCTTCACTGCGCTTGCGCTTGTCTTTAACCGATCTAGAGAATAGCTTCTTGTCGATGACTACCCCGTGTAAAGAAGGAGTCGCTTTAAGGGAAGCATCTTTAACATCGCCCGCTTTGTCGCCAAAAATAGCGCGAAGCAATTTCTCTTCAGGAGTTGGATCAGATTCACCTTTTGGCGTGATTTTACCGATTAAGATATCACCAGGTTTTACCTCTGCACCAATGCGAATCATTCCATTTTCATCCAAATCACGGGTCGCTTCCTCGGATACGTTAGGAATATCATTAGTCAACTCTTCAGCACCTAATTTGGTGTCGCGAACTTCCAAGGAGTATTCATCTACGTGGATCGATGTAAAAATGTCTTCGCGAACAACGCGCTCAGAAATAACGATAGCATCCTCGAAGTTGTATCCTTTCCAAGGCATAAAGGCCACTTTAAGGTTACGTCCTAGTGCCAATTCTCCTTGCTCCGTCGCATAACCTTCGCACAATACCTGTCCTTGTTTTACGCGATCGCCTTTGCGAACAATTGGTTTCAGGTTGATGCTGGTTCCTTGGTTGGTCTTTCTAAATTTAACCAACTCGTAGGTTTTAGAGTCTTCTTCAAAGCTGATTAGACGCTCGTGTTCCGATCTGTCGTATTTGATGGTAATTTTTTGAGCATCTACATACTCAATCACACCGTCGCCTTCAGCGTTGATCAACACTCTAGAATCCGCAGCTACTTGCTTTTCTAAACCGGTTCCTACAATAGGAGACTCAGGGCGCAACAAGGGCACGGCTTGACGCATCATGTTAGAGCCCATCAAAGCACGGTTAGCATCATCGTGTTCCAAGAAAGGAATCAAAGAAGCGGAAATAGAAGCAATCTGGTTGGGAGAAACGTCCGTGTAATCCACCTCTTGTGGGTCAACAACGGGGAAATCTCCTTCCAAACGAACAATTAATTTGTCTGTTTGTATGTTTCCTTTGTCATCCAAGGGGATATTGGCCTGAGCAATCTTCTTAGCTTCTTCCTCTTCCGCAGATAGATAATGGAACTCAGAAAGATCTACTTGTCCATTAGTCACCTTGCGGTAAGGAGTTTCCAAGAAGCCCATAGGGTTTACCTTGGCAAATACCGACATAGAAGAAATCAAACCGATGTTTGGACCCTCTGGGGTCTCAATAGGACACAATCTTCCGTAGTGTGTGTAGTGAACGTCACGCACCTCAAAACCAGCGCGCTCTCTGGAAAGACCACCTGGTCCAAGTGCCGAAAGACGGCGCTTGTGGGTGATTTCAGCCAGAGGGTTTGTCTGGTCCATAAACTGAGAAAGCTGATTGGTACCAAAGAAGGAATTGATCACCGAAGACAAGGTCTTGGCATTGATCAAGTCAATAGGAGTAAATACTTCGTTATCACGAACATTCATACGTTCGCGGATGGTTCTCGCCATACGGGCAAGACCAACACCAAACTGTTGAGACAATTGCTCACCAACGGTACGCACACGTCTGTTAGACAAGTGATCGATATCGTCAATCTCCGCTTTGGAATTGATCAATTCGATGAGGTATTTAATAATGGTGATGATATCCTCACGGGTAAGCACTTGCTCATCCATGTTGATATTCAAGCCCAATTTTTTGTTCATTCTATAACGACCTACTTCACCTAAGTTGTAGCGTTGATCAGAGAAGAACAGTTTATCAATAATACCGCGAGCTGTTTCTTCATCAGGCGGCTCAGAGTTTCTGAGCTGTCTGTAAATATGCTCTACGGCTTCTTTTTCAGAGTTTGTAGGGTCTTTTTGGAGCGTGTTGTGGATGATGGCATAATCTGCATTGGCATTGTTTTCCTTATGCAATAAAATGGTTTTCACATCCGCTTCAATAATCTCATCGATGTGTTCTTTCTCCAAAATGGTATCGCGATCTAAAATGATCTCGTTACGCTCGATAGAGACCACCTCACCGGTGTCTTCATCGACGAAATCTTCGTGCCAAGTGTTGAGCACACGGGCCGCTAATTTACGCCCAAGAACTTTTTTAAGACCTGCCTTAGATACTTTAACCTCCTCAGAAAGATCAAAGATTTCCAGGATATCCTTGTCGCGTTCGTAGCCTATAGCTCGGAACAAGGTGGTTACAGGTAATTTCTTTTTACGGTCGATGTACGCATACATCACCCCGTTAATATCGGTAGCAAATTCAATCCAAGAACCTTTAAACGGTATTACTCGGGCTGAATATAGCTTGGTTCCATTGGTGTGAAAGGACTGTCCAAAAAAGACTCCAGGAGAACGGTGAAGTTGGGAAACTACTACACGCTCTGCACCATTGATGACAAACGTACCACTTGGGGTCATGTATGGAATGGTGCCCAAGTAAACATCCTGCACGATTGTTTCAAAATCCTCGTGCTCAGGATCAGTACAATACAACTTTAAACGGGCTTTCAGAGGTACACTGTAGGTCAATCCCCGTTCAATACACTCTTGAATTGTGTAACGCGGTGGATCAACAAAATAATCAAGGAACTCAAGAACAAACTGGTTGCGTGTATCGGTGATCGGAAAGTTCTCCTTAAAAGTGTTGAACAACCCTTCGTTGCTACGCTCGTCAGATTTGGTCTCTAATTGGAAAAAGTCCTGAAATGATTTGATCTGAATGTCCAAGAAATCCGGATAATTCGGTATGTTCTTAGTGGAGGAAAAATTGATTCTTTCAGTCTGATTTGTGAACATCAATGGACAATTTTATGTGGTGAATACTGAGAAAGAGGAGTGTATATAGCGTCATATACACCTATAAAAAGGCTTAGGTCTAGCCGCAAAACTGCGAAAAGACCTAAACCCGTAAGTTACATGGAGTAATTATTTAAGCTCAACAACAGCTCCTGCTTCTTCCAATGATTTTTTGATGCCTTCAGCCTCATCTTTAGAAACACCTTCTTTAACTGGTTTTGGAGCAGCATCAACGATGTCTTTAGCTTCTTTCAAACCAAGACCGGTCAATTCTTTAACCAATTTAACTACAGCCAATTTAGAGGCTCCAGCATCTTTAAGGATTACATCGAATTCTGTTTGCTCTTCAGCAGCAGGTGCATCAGCACCAGCACCACCTCCAGCAGCAACTGCAACAGCAGCAGCAGCAGGCTCGATACCGTACTCTTCTTTCAAGATAGCTGCTAACTCGTTTACTTCTTTAACGGTTAGGTTAACTAGTTGTTCTGCGAAATCTTTCAAATTTGCCATTTTTCTATCGTTTTAAAATTTGTAAATATAATTGTTGATTAGTGCTAAATTATTTTTCGGAAAGGGTTTTCAAAATACCCGCCAATTTGCCACCACCTGATTTCAAACCAGAGATAACGTTCTTGGCTGGTGACTGAAGTAATCCAATCACTTCACCGATCATTTCTTCTCTAGACTTGATCGCTACAAGGGCATCTAATTGATTGTCTCCGATGTAAATCGCTTCTTCGATAAAAGCTCCTTTAAGCAAAGGCTTATTGGATTTTTTTCTGAAGTTCTTGATCAATTTAGCAGGAACGCTGCTTTGATCAGAAATCATGATGGAAGTACTTCCTTTCAATACAGAAGGCAAGTCTCCAAAATCTTTATCAGAAGCTTCCATTGCTTTGGCAAGCAAGGTGTTTTTTACTACGTTAAGTTGGATATTTTCTTTGAAACAAGCTCTGCGTAAATCAGAGGTAGTCGCTGCATCCAACCCAGAAGTATCCGCTAAGTAAATGATCGAATGATCAGCCAACTTAGCCGTAAGGTCTTGTATTGCTTGTGTTTTTTCTTCTCTAGTCATGGGATAATGTTTTTAATACCCTTAAACGGCTTTTGGATCCAATTGAACACTTGGGCTCATGGTACTAGACAAATAAATTGTCTTTACATATACCCCCTTAGCTGCTGTCGGTTTCAACTTGATCAACGTATCGATCAACTCCTTAGCGTTGTCAGCAAGCTGAGCGGCAGAGAATGAAACTTTGCCAATACCTGCGTGTACAATACCCGTTTTGTCCACTTTAAAATCGATCTTACCTGCTTTTACTTCAGCAACCGCTTTGGCTACATCCATAGTAACAGTACCTGTCTTTGGGTTAGGCATTAATCCTCTTGGACCTAATACACGTCCCAAAGGTCCTAATTTACCCATCACACTAGGCATAGTAATGATGACGTCAACGTCGGTCCAACCGTTTTTAATTTTCTCCAAGTACTCGTCAAGACCTACATAATCAGCACCAGCTTCTTTAGCTTCTGCCTCTTTATCAGGGGTAACCAAGGCCAAAACCTTGACATCTTTACCAGTACCGTGAGGAAGGGTAACTACTCCTCTAACCATCTGATTTGCTTTACGTGGATCTACACCTAAGCGAACAGCGATGTCTACAGAAGCATCAAAATTAGAATTGGTGATGTCTTTCACCAAAGCAGTTGCTTCTGACAAAGAATACAATTTAGTCTTGTCAATTTTAGCGCGTGCTTCTTTTTGCTTTTTCGTTAATGTTGCCATATCTACTGCTTTAGATGTTAGAAAGGTTTTTTACCAGCTACTTTCAAACCCATTGAGCGTGCAGTACCTGCAATCATCATCATTGCAGATTCTAACGTAAATGCGTTCAAATCGACCATTTTATCTTCTGCGATCGTTTTTACTTGATCCCAGCTGACAGAGGCCACCTTGATTTTGTTTGGTTCGCCAGATCCTTTCTTAACCTTAGCTGCTTCCATGAGTTGAACGGCCGCTGGAGGAGTCTTAACGACGAAGTCAAAAGACTTGTCCTTGTACACGGTGATCTGAACTGGTAAAACCTTACCAGGTTTATCTTGGGTTCTAGCGTTGAACTGCTTACAGAACTCCATGATGTTGACACCGGCAGAACCTAAAGCGGGTCCAACCGGTGGCGATGGATTCGCAGCACCTCCCCTAACTTGTAGTTTAACTACTTTACTGATTTCTTTTGCCATTGTTCAATTGAATTAACGAAGGTGAATTTGGAAGCACACCTTCTCTATTTAGTGTAACACTTATACTTTTTCTACTTGCATATAACTCAGTTCCAGTGGAGTTTTTCGACCGAAAATCTTCACCATAACTTCAAGTTTACGTTTTTCCTCATTGATTTTTTCAACAGTTCCATTGAACCCATTGAACGGACCATCAATCACTTTAATCGTTTCACCTAACACAAAAGGAATAGCTACCTGATCAGATGTAGCTGCTAGCTCATCTACTTTACCAAGCATTCTATTCACTTCAGATTTTCTAAGCGGAACTGGATCCCCCCCTTTGGTCTCACCTAAAAAGCCAATAACATTGGTAATGGATCTAATAGCGTGAACCATTTCACCATCCAAGTTAGCTTTCACCATAATGTATCCAGGAAAGTAAACCTTTTCTTTGTTGAGTTTCTTACCGTTTCTTATTTGCACCACTTTTTCAGTAGGCACTAAAACTTCTTCTAACTCCTGGGCAAAACCCAAACGAGCAATTTCAGTCTCAATATACCCTTTGATCTTGTGCTCCTGACCACTTACAGCCCGAACCACATACCACTTTTTCTCAACAGTCTCAGACATAGGGCAATTAATTGATGATGTTGTTAAAATATAGTTGGATCAATTGGGATAAAGCGCTGTCTACCCCCCATATAGCTAAAGCAAATACTACTGAAAATACAGCAACGACAACCATAAGGTTTGATGCTTCAGCTTTAGTAGGCAAAGTCACATTGTGCTTTAACTCTTCAATCGATTCCTTTATATACTGCAACATATTCGATCTTTTTAAATAGGTGATGAACCTTTGCACGGGAGGAGAGACTCGAACTCCCGACACCTGGTTTTGGAGACCAGTGCTCTACCAACTGAGCTACACCCGTATCAGATGCCGAAGCATCTTGTATTCATTAAGAAAGGTATCCGCCCAGAGGGCGGACACCTTAGTGACTTTGTGAGATAAAGTTTAGTCTAGGATTTCAGTTACCTGACCAGCTCCTACAGTTCTACCTCCCTCACGGATTGCAAAACGAAGACCAACACTTAATGCGATAGGTTGCAATAAGTCAACGTTAATCGTCAAGTTATCCCCAGGCATAACCATCTCAACACCAGCTGGCAAGCTGATAGTTCCAGTTACGTCAGTAGTTCTAACATAGAACTGTGGACGGTAGTTATTGTGGAATGGAGTGTGACGTCCACCTTCTTCTTTTTTCAAGATATACACCTCAGCCTTAAATTTAGCGTGTGGTTTAACAGAGCCTGGCTTACAAATAACCATACCTCTTTTGATATCTGCTTTATCGATACCTCTCAACAATAGACCTACGTTGTCACCAGCTTCACCACGATCAAGGATTTTGCGGAACATCTCAACTCCTGTAATAGTAGAAGTCAATTTCTCAGCACCCATACCGATGATTTCTACTGGATCCCCAGTGTTAGCCACACCAGTTTCAATACGTCCTGTAGCAACAGTACCACGACCAGTAATAGTAAATACATCTTCAACAGGCATCAAGAAAGGCTTGTCTACATCACGCTCTGGCATTTCGATCCAAGTGTCAACAGCTTCCATCAACTGCATCACAGTATCAACCCACTTCTGCTCGCCGTTCAAAGCACCAAGTGCAGAACCAGAGATTACTGGACCGTTATCTCCGTCGTACTCATAGAAAGAAAGCAATTCTCTTACTTCCATCTCTACCAACTCCAATAACTCAGCATCATCAACCATATCCACTTTGTTCAAGAATACAACGATTCTTGGAATACCTACTTGTCTACCTAGTAGGATGTGCTCTCTAGTTTGTGGCATTGGACCATCAGTAGCAGCTACTACCAAGATAGCACCGTCCATCTGAGCAGCACCAGTAACCATGTTTTTTACGTAATCCGCGTGACCTGGACAGTCAACGTGCGCATAGTGTCTGTTAGCTGTAGAATATTCAACGTGTGAAGTATTGATTGTAATACCTCTTTCTTTTTCCTCAGGAGCGTTGTCGATAGAATCGAAACTTCTCTTTTCAGAAAGTCCTGCATTGGCCAAAACCGAAGTAATAGCAGCAGTCAATGTAGTTTTTCCGTGATCTACGTGTCCAATAGTACCGATGTTTAAGTGCGGTTTTGAACGATCGAAATTAGCCTTTGCCATGTTAAATAATTTTAATCTTAGTTTATATTAGTGTATAGTTTATTACGCTATTGAGCCAATGACGAGAATTGAACTCGTGACCTCTTCCTTACCAAGGAAGCGCTCTACCCCTGAGCTACACCGGCATTGGTTTTTAAATCCTTAAAAACCGAAAAGGCGCCGTGTAACACACAGCACCGGACAATGCACAGCATTGAAGGTTTAGCCCAAGGACTTAAACATTTGAGCGGGAGACGAGGTTCGAACTCGCGACATTCAGCTTGGAAGGCTGACGCTCTACCAACTGAGCTACTCCCGCAAAAAAAACAATAAAACGATGCCATTAGGCGATTCGGGCGACAAAATTAATACATCTCATTTGGATATGCAATAATTTGTTGATGAATCATTAATGACTCTTTTGTGGGGAGAGCAGGATTCGAACCTGCGAAGACGTAGTCAGCAGATTTACAGTCTGCCCTCGTTGGCCGCTTGAGTATCTCCCCTAAGCCTAATTACACCATTTAAAGAACGTCACAACATCACTGTTGCTTGGAGCCGATAGAGGGGCTCGAACCCACGACCTGCTGATTACAAATCAGCTGCTCTAGCCAACTGAGCTACATCGGCATTTACTTTTCTTTTTAGCAAAAAAAAGTCCGCTTTTTCAAACGGACTGCAAATGTAGGGAAATATTTGAGCATTCAAAATATTTTAAAAAAAATTTACGCCATTTTCCTTCGCTTTTCTTTAAGCTCCTTTAAGATTCGTTCAGCTGAGCTGCAAGCTGTGTCAGCTGCCTCCTCAAATGTTTTACACTGTTTGGTCACCACTATGCTTTCCTTGGGCACATGCACCTTTAATTCCATAATCTTGTTCTCTTTATCTGAGGTGTTTTCGACTTTCAAAAACACATCTACGTCGATCACGTGGTCAAAAAAATGTTCCATCTTATGGATACGATTTTGAACAAATTCAATCAAACTTTGATCGGCATTAAAATTGACATCTTGAATGGTTACTTTCATCACAGAACTATTTAAATGAAACATATACAACCCTCTGTGGGAGTTATTTTTTGGTAGATCTTGGATGTGCTCCTCTGTATGATTTTTTTAAATCCTCAATACTGTTGTGCGTATATACTTGTGTAGCGGCTAGACTGCTATGCCCTAGTAATTCTTTTACTGAATTCAGGTCTGCACCTGACTGCAAAACATGCGTGGCAAATGTATGGCGCAACATGTGTGGACTTCTTTTTTCTTTGGAGGTCACTTCACTAAGATAGCGATTTACCAATCGATACACAAATGAATCGGAGAGTTTTCGCCCGTCTGACTTGACAAAAAACGAGTGGGCTTCCCGATGGAGATCCAAGGCAGACCGGCGCTCCATGTAGTGTTTCAACATGGGCAATAACGACTCAATCAAGGGAACCAAACGTTCTTTATTGCGCTTACCGAGCACTTTAATCTGTGCTCGATCAAGATCTACATCCATTAAATTAAGCCCGATGAGCTCTGCGCGACGAATGCCCGTTCCGTACAACAAGGCTACCACTAATCGATCCCTTGATTCATCAAAATCGAGCTGAGATAGCTCACTACCCCATTGATCAAAAAGCGCGTTCATTTCATTGATCGAAAATGGCAAGGATAATTTAGGTCTTGACTTAAGTGATTGATGCACCTCTAACGGACTTATTGTCAAATATCCTGTTTTCAATAAAAACTGAAAATAAGCCTTGAGTGAAGATATTTTGCGATTGATGGTTTGGTGTTTATTTCCGTGATCCATCAAATAGACCATCCAGGCCCTAATATGACTGTATTGAGTTGAATCAATAGAGATCTGATACTGTTCCTGTACAAATTCTTCAAACGAACCCAAATCCCTCAAATACGCCTTAAGGGTGTGAGTAGAAGCCATTCGCTCCATGAAGAGATAATCTTTGAATGCATTGAGGGACATCGTGTCAAGATAGTGAAAAGCAGTAAAAACAAAAAAGTCCCGAGGCCGGGACTTTATGTCAATCACATCAAATGTGGTTAAGGAGACTATAGATCTGCTTGATCTCTTAAGTTCTGGATGTAAGCAGCCTTCTGAACTTGCTTTCTTTTAGTTACTGAAGGTTTTGTAAACTGCTGACGATCTCTTAATTGGCGCATTGTGCCAGTTTTGTCAAACTTTCTCTTAAAACGCTTAAGCGCTCTATCGATATTCTCTCCTTCTTTGATGGGTATAATTAACATAAGACGAACCTCCTTTCTTTATAGTTTTAGGACTGCAAATATAAACGTTTCTTGGATAATCAATCCTACTATTTCAAAATATTTCTGGAAATCACCAACTTCTGAATTTCAGAGGTCCCCTCTCCTATAGTACAAAGTTTTGCGTCTCTATAAAATTTCTCTACGGGAAAATCCTTGGTATATCCATATCCTCCAAATATCTGAATCGCATCGGTAGCTACGCGTACACACATCTCTGAAGCGTATAACTTGCACATGGCCCCTATTTGCGTCATGGGTTGTTTGGCATTTTTTAGCGCAGCTGCCTTATGAGTCATCAAGCTAGCTGCCTCAATTTCTGTGGCCATATCAGCTAACTTAAACGAAATTCCTTGGAAAGAACTGATGGGTTGACCAAATTGGTGCCGTTCACCAGCATATTTTAATGCTGCCTCAAAAGCACCCAAACCAATGCCTAAAGAAAGTGCGGCAATGGAAATTCGTCCGCCATCTAAAATAGCCAAGCTCTGCTTAAATCCTTCCCCAACAGCACCCAGTCGGTGGCTATCGGGAACAATACACTGGTCAAAAACCATTTCTGCTGTCTCAGAAGCCCTCATCCCTAGCTTATCTTCCTTCTTACCGGCACTAAAACCTGGCGTACCTCTCTCTACCACAAATGCTGTAGCGTTATTTTTAGCCCCTTTTTCCCCTGTTCGAGCAATGACAACAGCTACTTGTCCCGTCGCTCCATGGGTGATGAAATTCTTTGTTCCATTAAGCACCCAATGGTCTCCTTGTTTAACCGCCGTGGTACTCATCGAACCAGCGTCAGATCCGGTATTGTGTTCCGTGAGGCCCCAAGCTCCGATCCATTCTCCAGAAGCTAGTTTTGGGATCCATTTTTGTTTTTGTGCTTCATCTCCAAAAGACAATATATGGTTGGTACACAATGAATTATGCGCCGCTATAGACAATCCAATAGAAGGATCGACCTTGGAAATCTCCTCAATAATGGCGATGTACTCGTGGTACCCCAATCCAGATCCGCCGTATTGCTCTGGAACTAGAATCCCCATAAAACCAAGCTCACCTGCCTTTTGGAGTACATCTAAAGGCAAATGTTGTTTTTCATCCCAAATCCGAACATGAGGAGCGATAAATTGCTGGGCAAAATCTTTGGCTGCTTCAGCAACCATGGTTTGTGTATCTGAGTAGTGAAATCCAATGGGTTGTGGTAGGCTCATAAATGCGATGTGTACTTTGTTTATCCTTAAGCAAAAAAGGTGAAACAAAAATACATCCTTTATTGGTTAGTCAGGTAAAAATAATCAAAAAGTCTGAGTACAACGACACTGTCCAATCCATACACTTTATATAACTGGCTTTCCTGCTTAAACCCTCCTAGGGCATCTCTATACTTAATTATACGCTGAGATAAAACTGGACCAATACCGTATATCGGCAGCAAATCGTCTGCCTTGGCCAAATTCAAGTCCTGTTTAACAACGACTTTATCGGCTTTTGTTGGCCCATGTACAGCTTTTTCCTGACGAAATTCTCGAATACCGCGTTTAATGGGCGAGTGAGTGGGTAGTTCATCGTTCCATTGAGGTATTGGGGGAATTGCGGTGGGGTCCTCAGGCAAGAAATCCTGCAAACAAAAGAACTCAACCGTTAAACCGAAAAACAACAAAAGAAAAACCCCTTTTTGCTGATGTAAAGACCAAGCTAAAAGGGGTTTCATAGGTATATTTTGAAGATTAACTCAATTGCGCCTCTTTGATAGCACTGACATATCTTTTTAATTCTTTTTGAACTTTAGGGAAAAGCAATAGCAGCCCAATCATATTCGGAAACACCAAAGCTAGAATCATGGCGTCTGAAAACTTGATCACTGCGTCGAGCGTAGCACCTGCACCAATGACGATGAACGTCAGGAACAATACTTTGTATACCACATCGGCTACTCTACCGCGTCCAAATAAATACTTCCAAGCTTGAAGTCCATAGTACGACCAGGAAATCATGGTGGAGAAGGCAAATAAAACAATCGCAAAGGTAAGCACGTACCTAAATCCAGGAATAACAGAGTCGTAGGCCATAGATGTCAGATCCACACCACCTATATAGGTTCCCGTAGCGTTCAATTGAACCGTGCTGCCTACGGCATTACCGTAATCAAAGGCATTGACATCCATATTAAAGAAAATAATCACCAAAGCAGTCATCGTACAAATGACCACTGTATCAATAAAGGGTTCTAAAAGGGCAACTACACCCTCACTAGCCGCATACTTAGTTTTCACCGCTGAGTGTGCAATCGCTGCTGAACCTGCACCTGCTTCATTGGAAAATGCAGCGCGTTGAAATCCAACAATAATAACCCCTACGATCCCACCTAAACCGGCTTGTGGGGTAAAGGCCCCCTCAAAAATCATAGTAAAAGCTGGTCCCACATATTGGATGTTGGCAAAAATAATGACTAGGGAAGCCAAGATGTATAAACCTGCCATAAACGGAACAATTTTCTCCGTAACCTTAGCGATTTGCTTGATACCGCCGATAATAACAATACCAACCAACACGGCCAATATCAACCCGATGATTACCCCTATGGAACCACCTTCAAGGTTGAACATAGAAATTATTTGAACAGTAGCTTGGTTTGACTGGAAGGCATTGCCGCCACCAAAAGAAGCACCAACACAAAGGACAGCAAACAACACCCCGAGAAACTTCCCGATTTGTTTCCAGCCTAGTTCATTCAAACCGCGGGATAGATAATACATAGGTCCTCCATACACCACTCCGTTTTGGTCTACATCTCTGTATTTCACACCTAAAGTGCATTCAACAAATTTTGAAGACATACCGATCAAACCGCAGACAATCATCCAAAAAGTAGCCCCTGGACCACCCATGGCAATAGCTACAGCAACACCTGCGATATTTCCTAAGCCAACCGTACCTGAAACGGCGGTAGCTAAGGCTTGAAAATGACTCACTTCTCCATCTTTATCTTCAGGTGAAGAATTTTTTGGGTCGTGATCAACGGCATCGTATTTGCCTCTAACTGTGCGCAAGGCGAGTCCAAACTTAGAAATACTGGGAAACTTGAAGTAAATAGTAAAGAATGTAGCGCCCCCGATTAAGAGCAGTAGAACAAAAGGAACATTCATGGGGCCGACAGGAACAGTAGTTAGCACTAATGATTCCCACCAAGTAGCTATGGGCATAAATGCATCATTCACGCGTTCATCTAGGCCTTTTTCAACTTCCTGCGCCCAAGTGGTTAGTGGTAGAGCAAAAAGTAAAAAAGCCAGCAATCTAAATTTGTTCATGGAGTTTTGGATTAGTTTCGTTTTGAACGAGCAATATCCAAAAAAAAATCCGAGCAATCAAATTATCGCGCAGAAAGGCAGAAAATGCCCGACGACTAAAAACTGAACACTTGATGCAAGGCATCTATCTGTTCCGAACGCCCCAAAACGATAATCTTTCCCTGAGGATCCAGTAACTGGTCCGCTTCTGGGTTAATGGTGTATTGGCCCGATTCAGAGATATAACCGATCACAGTACAACCGGTTTTATGACGCAGATTTAAGTCCCTTAGGGTAGCTGCACCCCGTTCATCGATCATAGTATCCAGGGAAATTTCCACCAAGTTGGTTTTCTCTTTACCCCCCATTCCCAAACGATCCATAAAAGTAATCAGGTCCGGATCAGCCACCAGAGAAGCCATGTGATCCCCTCCTATGCGCTCAGGAAGCACTACTTGGTCCGCTCCAGCCAAGGTCAGTTTTTTACACGCTGAGGGATCTGACGCTCTGCTGATGATCACCAATTCAGGGTTTAATTGACGCGCAGAAAGCACTAAATACAGGTTGGATGCGTCATCGGGTAAAGCCGCAATTAAGTATCCCGCACGCTCTATCCCAGCCGTGAGTAAAACGTCATCATCATTGGCATCCCCTTGAATAAATACAATGTCTTTCCCTATGCGTTGTGCCACTGACTCGTTCTTGTCAATCACCACAAAAGGCATGTGAAACGACTGAAGTTTGGCCGCTACTTGCGCCCCATTTCTTCCGTATCCGCAAATAATTACCTGTTTTTCCATCCGACTAATTATTTTGGTTAGTTTCTTTTTTCTGAGTTGCAAGAGTGTATTGTTGGCCAAAAGTTCTTCTGTGATAGCGCGGAGCGAAAAACCGATGATAAACAAACTGGCCAGCAGCAGAAACATAGTGAAAATTCTCCCAGCAGGGCCCAGAGGGGTAATTTCTCCATACCCCACTGTGGTCACCGTAATCACTGACATGTATAACGCGTCTAACCACTTGAAATCGGAAATATACCTGTAGCCCAGCATACCCATGAAGATCAATGTGTTGAGCATGACCACTGAAAGCCATAGTTTAGATTTAAAAAAATCTTTCATGAGCTACAGATCAAATACTGAGGTTCTTTTAGCGTAAAATAAATCTTTGATTTTCATCACCACCCCGATAAATAGGTACAGGGCAAATCCCGCACCCAAGGTCATAAAACTGAAATAGATAAACATCACGCGCATCAGCCGGGTACGAATACCCAACCGTTCACCTAATCGCTGAGCAATGCGAAAACCAAACTTCTGAAAAAAATGAATCAGGTTGACCAACATTACACTAGTGGCCCTTCCCAGCTCATCACACCGCCGAGCAGGTTATAAGCACGAGCTATACCCTTGGCATTCATCAACGCACAAGCTTGCCCACTTCGGTTTCCTGATCGGCAATAGACATAATATGATTTATTGGGATCTAGTTGTTCAACAGCTTGTATAAATGCAGGACCTCCAAAGATATCTATGTGCCGTGCACCCTCAATCATACCTTCAGCCACTTCATCAGCCGTTCTTACGTCGATGATCACTGCTTGATCATCGTTTTGAAGTTGTTCTCTCCAATTTTGTTGAGATAAATCTGCCATAACTTATTTTTTTTATGCAAACCTAGCTTTTTAGTTTACATCGATTGGTGACCAAAATTACAAAGTAATTCTTTGTGATGTCAAAAATAGCACTACATTTGTACCTACAAATTTTGTAGATACATGAATGTAGAAGAAATCATAAAAGCGTCAAAGCCTATTGCTCCCAGAGCGCGCATAGGACTTTTGATTCATATGGTGCACACCCACATTCAGGAAAATCTATTGGATTCACTAAAGCCCTTCGATATCAGTTTAGCGCAATTCAATGTACTCCGAATATTAAAAGGGTACGGAGATACTGCCTACATGGAAACGCTTAATGAACGTATGATTCATAAAAGCAGCAACACCACAAGAGTCGTGGACAAATTAATTGCCAAAGGACTGGTAGAACGCAAGGTATGCTCCGAAAACAGAAGAAAAATTGAAGTGCGCATCACTCAGGATGGAATTTCATTGCTCGCACAACTTTCAATAGCTATAGCAGAAGCAGAAGCACTGCTCACACAGTCACTAAGTCTGGATGAGCTAGCACAATTAACCCAATTATTAAACAAATTTAAACCCAAAACAACATGAAAAAAGGATTATTAATTGCAGGAATTGCTATGATGTTTGTCGCTTGTGGCGCCAAAAAAGAAAACCAAGAAGAAGCTGCCGTTGCTGTTGAAGCAACAACCAACAACACGGTGGTTGTGAAGGCTGATGAAAGCCAAGTATTTTGGAAAGGGTACAAAGTAACTGGTCAACATGAAGGCACTATAGCGTTAACTGAAGGTAATTTAACATTTGCCGATCAAGTACTTACTGGAGGTTCTTTCACTGTAGACATGTCTAGTCTGGCAGCCACCGACTTAGATGGCGAAATGAAAGGGAAATTGGAAGGGCACTTGAAATCGGATGATTTCTTTGGAACAGAAGCGCATCCTACTGCCCAATTGGTGATTACTCAAGTAGGTGTCGATGCTGCTGGCGGATACCAAGTAACCGGAGATTTAACCATCAAAGGCATCACTCAGCCTGTAAGTTTCCCGATGACCATAGCGGAAAACACAGCCAAAGCATCGTTAAAAATTGACCGTACTTTATACGATATTCGTTACGGATCTAACAATTTCTTTGAAAACTTGGGTGACAAAGCAATCAACAATGAATTTGATTTAGAAGTAACCCTTCAATTTTAAAGGAATACTTGTTTTTTTGTACAGGTTACTTATCTTTGATGCCATGAACAACAAAAACAAATTTTCTTGGTGGTGGAACAACTTACAGCAAAACCTGTGAGCAAACCCTACTGTATAACCATACTAAGGCTTGTCTTCACGACAAGCCTTTTTTCTTTAATAACCCTGCTATGAAAATCCATCGTCTTAAAACTGACTACCAGAAATTACTGGCTGATACACTGACTCCGGTGAGTGTTTACCTGAAAATCAGAGATCGATTTGCCCAAAGTATTTTGTTGGAGAGCAGTGATTATCACGCCAATGACAATAGTTTTTCCTACATCTGCTGTCAGCCGATTGCCTGGATCAAAATTGAAGGTGATCAAGTAGAGGAACGGTTTCCGGATGGAAGCTTACAAAACTATGTGTTAGAAAGCAGGAAAAGTGTACCCGATATTATGGCCCGATTCAGCACCTCATTTGCCGTAGACGGTCCTGGGTTTAAATTTATCAATCACGGTCTATTTGGGTATATGGCTTATGACAGCGTCCGCTATTTCGAGGATATATCCATAGAAAAAAAAGAGGCAGAAACGACTATTCCAGATGTGTACTATGCCGTTTACCAAAACATCATTGCCATCAATCATTTTAACAACGAAGCTTTTTTGTTTTGTCATCACACCGAGGATCAGACAAGTAATCTAGCTGAACTAAGTGGTTGGATTCAGGTGCCGTCATTTCCCAGTTATCCATTTAAACTAGTGGGTGAACAAAAAACCAATGTGGCTGATCAAGAATTTAAGGCATTGGTAGATTTGGCAAAAACACATTGCCAACGAGGAGATGTATTTCAATTGGTACTCTCCAGAAGATTTGAACAACCATTTCAAGGCGATGAATTTAACGTGTATAGAGCATTAAGAACGATCAATCCTTCCCCCTATTTATTCTATTTTGACTACGGAAATTTTAAATTATTGGGCAGCTCTCCGGAAGCTCAATTAGTCGTAAAAAACGATTTATGCGAAATTCACCCCATTGCGGGCACCTTCCGCAGAACAGGAAATGATGAACAAGACGCGGAGCTAGCCAAAAAACTCAGCGAAGACGCTAAAGAAAATGCGGAGCATGTAATGCTGGTTGATCTTGCGCGCAATGATTTGAGCAGACACGGCCGAATAGTTCAGGTGGAAACCTATAAAGAAGTTCAATTTTTCTCGCATGTGATCCATTTAGTCTCCAAAGTAACCGGAAGAAAAAAACCCGAGGTGCCCACCATGAACGTGGTGGCCGATACATTTCCCGCAGGGACTTTAAGCGGTGCTCCCAAGCACAAAGCCATGGAGCTGATCGAGCGCTATGAACCCACCCCAAGAGGATATTATGGGGGCGCCATTGGATTTATGGATTTTTCCGGAAATTTTAACCACGCTATCATGATACGCACCTTTTTAAGCAAGAACCAAACCCTCTACTTTCAAGCAGGCGCTGGTATTGTTGCTGCATCAAGCGCTGAAGCTGAGAACCAAGAAACCTATAACAAACTAGGTGCTTTACAAAAAGCATTAACCATGGCAGAAGGCCTTTAAGGAGATGAAAGAAATACTTGTTATCGACAACTACGACAGTTTTACCTATAACTTGGTCCACCACCTCGAAGCGTTAGGCGCCCGTGTACACGTGGTGCGCAATGACCAAATCACCCTGGAGGAAATAGCCCCATACAACCACATCGTTCTATCTCCAGGTCCCGGAATTCCAGATGAAGCTGGTCTGCTCAAAGCTATTATCCAGCAATACGCGCCCACCAAGGCTATTTTGGGTGTGTGCCTGGGACAACAAGCCATAGCTGAAGTGTTTGGAGGAAGCTTGACCAACCTCAGTCAAGTGTATCACGGCATAGGCACCCCGATCGACATAGATTCCTCCGAACCGATGTTCCAAGGTCTACCCCATCAAATAAACGTGGGGAGATATCATTCCTGGGTAGTGAATCAAAGTGATTTGCCTGCGGCACTTCGCGTTACTGCTCGGGACTTAAATGGGCAAATCATGGCCATCCGACACAGGGAATATGAAGTTTGTGCCGTACAGTTTCATCCTGAGTCGATTCTTACCCCCGATGGGGCACACATGCTTTCTCAATGGCTGAAACACACCAAATACTTTTAGCGGATGAAGACCCTACTGAATCAATTGACCCAACACCAGCAACTAACCAAAGAGTCAGCCAAGGAAGTATTGACCCAAATCGCTCATGGCCAATACTCAGAATCTGAGATCGCCGCTTTTTTGACTGTATACATGATGCGCAGTATCCGTATTGAGGAATTAGCTGGATTTCGGGATGCTCTGTTGGAGCTTTGTATACCCATAGACTTGTCGGCATACACTCCTATCGACCTCTGTGGCACTGGAGGTGACGGTAAAGACACCTTTAATATTTCAACGCTTGCCTCTTTTGTCACTGCTGGAGCAGGTATACACGTAGCCAAACACGGTAATTATGGGGTTTCGTCTGCTTGTGGGTCAAGCAATGTACTCGAAGCCTTGGGCATTAAATTTAGTGCTGATGAGGCGTTTTTGCGCAGTTGTATCGAAAAGGCAGGTATCTGTGTGCTGCACGCTCCACTTTTTCACCCGGCCATGAAACAGGTGGCTCCTGTGCGCAGAAGTCTTGGTGTAAAAACTTTTTTCAATATGCTGGGACCTATGGTCAACCCTTCAAGACCGACGTATCAGCTGGTGGGCGTTTTTCAACTAGAACTAGCCCGGATGTATCAATACCTATATCAAAAAGACCAAATACACTACACCATAGTACATGCGCTAGATGGGTATGATGAAATCTCCTTGACCGGTAGTGCGAAAATCATCACTCCCCGAGGTGAGTCTATATTAAATCCCCTGGATTTTAAAGCCCAACTTTGGAAAATGAGCGATATTACAGGGGGGGATGGCGTGGAAGATGCCGCAAAAATTTTCCTAGAGGTACTCAAAGGACAAGGCACCCAAGCGCAAAACGAAGTGGTTTGTGCCAATGCCGCATTGGCCATTTCCACGGTCAAAGGATGCAGTATAGCTCATGCCGTAGATCTAGCCGTAGAAAGCCTAAAGTCTGGGAGCGCTCACCAATCATTTATTGAATTGCAAAATATATCAAAGTCATGGATATCCTAACCCGCATATGCCGCAACAAACAAGTACAAGTAGACCTGGTGAAAAATCAGGCACCCCTATCTGTACTGCAGTCCATGCCATGGTATGCCAGAAATACCTTTTCGCTTAAAGAGCCATTACAGCTAAGTACCAGCGGGTTGATCACAGAACACAAAAGAAGATCCCCATCGAAAAACCACATAAGAACAGATCACCATATTCAAGACGTCGCCAAAGGCTACCAATCAGGAGGTGCCTGCGGTATGTCTGTTTTAACCGAAGTAGGTTATTTTGGTGGAGCACCGGAAGACTTGATTATTGCACGAGCCAGTTGTACCTTACCTCTATTGCGTAAAGACTTTATGGTGGATCCCTATCAGGTCCATGAAGCTAAAGCATGGGGGGCCGATGTGATTTTGTTAATCGCGGCCGCATTGGATCCCAAATCGATAGATGTATTGAGCGGTTTGGCACATGACTTAGGCCTAGAAGTATTGTTGGAAGTTCACGACTTGGCCGAACTCAATCGCTCATTGACGCCTAATATTGATATGGTTGGAGTCAACAACCGAAATTTAAAGACCTTTGAGGTGTCGACACAAGTAAGTCTCGATCTTGCCCGGCACATCCCAGACCATCTGGTTAAAATTTCAGAGAGTGGATTGACTCACGCACAAGAAATCAGCGCATTGAGAGCCGTTGGATACCGTGGATTTCTCGTTGGGGAGCATTTGATGAAAACAGATAACCCCGGGGAGGCTACGCGATCAATGATTGAAGAAATTACCCGTATATGAGCCTAAATAGTCTGGCACTTAAAGTTTGTGGCATGACCCAAAGGGAGAACATCCAAGCTGTTTTGGAGGCGAAACCTGATTGGATAGGGCTTATTTTCTGGCCTAAGTCCAAACGATATTGCCCATTAACCCCCGAGCAGTGGAACGCGATGGATATAGGCCAAACAAAGTCCGTGGGCGTATTTGTCGATCAACCCATGGAAGAGGTGACTCAAATCGCGCAAACCTATCAGCTCAACGGGCTTCAGCTCCATGGGACCGAATCACCTGAGTACCTTAAAACACTTAAACGCAAACTACCCAAGACAGCGATAATTAAAGCGTTTTCCATAGATCAAGATTTTAATTGGAGGTTACTATTGCCCTATCACGAGTGTTGTGACCTATTTTTGTTCGACACGAAAGGACCGCTTCCTGGAGGAAATGGAACAGCCTTTGATTGGTCCATTTTGACAGAGTACCCAGGAACAACCCCTTTTTTACTGAGTGGTGGAATACATCTGGGATTGATAAAAAACCTTTTGGAATGGGTCAATACTCCGGCATCAACGT
>JBEAQS010000020.1:0-3905 GCA_041163765.1 Bacteroidota bacterium
TCGGGCTCATGAGGATTGGGTGATATTGTGTAATTTTACGCAAAACTCCCGCAATGTCTGAATTTTTTTCCTTAAAAGTGTCCCAAATCGAGCAATTAACGGACCAATCCGTTCATGTGTCTTTTGAACTTCCGGAATCACTTAAGGCCGCATTTGCCTACAAAGCAGGCCAATACATCACCCTAAAACAGAACATCCGCCAACAAGAAGTGCGCCGAGCGTACTCCATTGCCACAGCCCCATCAGAGCCTCTTTTGGGGGTGGGCATCAAACAAGTACAAGGAGGTTTGTTCTCCACCTACGCCAACGAAGCGCTTCGCCCTGGAGATGTGCTTGAGGTCATGCCACCACAAGGCAGATTTGTGTTTGAGCCCAATGGTTCCGCCCAACACATCGCTGGTATCGCTGCGGGAAGCGGTATTACCCCGATTTTAAGCATTGCCAAGACGGTTTTGGAAAGCCATCCAGAGAGTTTTTTTATGTTGATCTACGGCAACAAGACCAAAGACGACCAGATGTACACCAAGGCGATAGACACCCTAAAAGACACCTACGGGGAGCGCTTGAAAATTGAATATGTCTACAGCCGGGCGAGTATCCCTCGAGCGCATTTTGGCCGTATTGACCGAAGTATCATCAATTTTGCCTTTAAAAATAAATTTGCCGATCGCGCCTTTGATGCGTTTTACCTATGTGGTCCCGAAGAAATGATCCAAGAAAGCAGTGAAGCATTACAAGTGCTGGGCGTCAATCAGGACTTGATCCACTACGAGCTTTTTACTTCTTCCAAAAAAGAAGAAGCGCCCAACAGCCTTCCCAACGGTATGACTCAGGTACGTGTATTGCTCGACGAGGTAGAAACCAGTCTGGAGATGAAACAGACCGAAAGGCTGCTCGACGCCTTGTTAAAAAACAAGATTGACGCTCCATACTCCTGCCAAGGGGGCGTGTGCAGCAGTTGTATTGCCCGTGTGACCAAAGGAAATGCGGTCATGATCAAAAACGAAATCCTGACCAACAACGAAATTGCGGAAGGGTTGATTTTGACGTGTCAAGCCCACCCCACAACCTCAGAGATTTCGATCGACTTCGACGACGTTTAACCGAGACTGTTTAATGTGTTAATGACCACCTCAGCCACGCGCTCGGGGGAGATACTATCCATCACTCGGGCATAAGGTTTATGGCCTTTTTTGCCGAAAATAGTGGTGGGGAGCAAGGGATACTTTTTTGTATCGGGAACGATTTGTCGATCCATCGGTTGAAGAAATGGAGCAAATCCCGCATAGGGATGAGTCTGTCCCCACAAAGTCACTACGGGGACCCCGTACATAGCGGCCAAATGCCCATTGGCGCTGTCCATAGCGAGCATAAGGTCCAGGTGAGCAGCCCAAGCAAGCTGAGCTTCCAAGGGTAGGTCTAAGGTGTGTACGCTTGAAGGAAATCCCTCCATAAGTTCCTCGATCATCATCAATTCTTTTGCGCCACCCCCAAAAAATACGAAGCGGACGAGTCGATCAGGACGCTGTTCTTGAATGGCTGTCAAGGCGTCGATCAATGCACCCCACGGATACTGTTTGGTTTTGTGGGCAGCAAATGGCGCTATGCCTATCCAGTATCCCGTGTGTTGATCCTCCCGGCCCAAAGGTCTTGGCGGCTTGGGCAAGCAGGCCTGTGGCCCTAACGAAACGGGAAATCCCGCTTGAACACACAGATCTGCATATCGGTCTGTAGCGTGGGAGAGAGGCCGAAACACCTTTTTATACCGGCTGATCAGGGCCCGTTTATCTGCACGACCTTTATCCAAGACATGCCAGGGAGCTCCAGCGCCCATCCAAAGGCGCAACAAACGGGTACGCAGTACGTTGTGGGCGTCTAATACAGCCGTCCACCGGTGTTGTTTCAGCGTTTGGGCCAAGGTTCGGATGCCCCAAAATCCTCGATGTGCCCCTCGGGGCTCCAAGGCCAGCAAGTTCACGCGGGGAATCCCTGAGAACATAGGGAAGAATTTGGGTTGAGTCAGGACATACACCTCAATTTCGGGGTGTTGCTCGCTCAGCGCATGCACCACAGGAACAGACAGGGCTACGTCCCCCATGGCCGATGAGCGGATAAATAACAGCTTGGGCTGAGGGATTGTCTGGTTATTTTCGGACACGCAGCACGGGATTGAGCTCATCGTCGTTGTACATCTTCATCTGCTTGTACACTTTCATGTACTTACGGCCTTGAGCGATGTCCGTCAACAACTGATCAATGGCGGTGGTCAGGTCTTGCTTTTGGGTCAAGAGCACGGATAGTTTTGTTTGGCATAAAGCAATGTGGTCTGCCGCAGCATCGGTGCGGTCCACCTCTTGTTGCATGTGGTAGATTTTCAAGGCCAATATAGACAGTCGATCCACCGCCCATGCAGGGCTTTCCGTGTTAATCGTCGCTTCGGGACTGACCACTACCTGAGCGTATTGATCAAAAAAATACGCGTCGATAAATTCAACTAAATCTGTGCGCTCCTGGTTGCTGGCGTCGATCTTGCGCTTGAGCACCAATGCTGCCAGAGGGTCAATTTCTGGATCGCGAATCAGGTCTTCATAATGCCATTGCACCGTGTCAATCCAATTCTTTTTATACAGAAGGTGCTCGATGGCATTTGAAGGATACGGGTTGATTAACGGTTGATCGACACGATCCTCCACGTGGTACTGCTGTATACTTTCTTCGAAAATACGAAAGGCTTTGGCGCAAAACATACGGATAATTTTAAGGCAAATATACCCAATTCTATCGGCCTACACCGCCTGCATCACCCCGGAAATCCAAGCGCCTATCGAGGCTGCCATCCCCGCCCACAGCATCGCTTCTTTCATCCAAAACTTGGGCAGGGTTTCCCAGGCTGCTGCGGCCAACACCGAAGCGGGTACAAAAGCCAATAACCATACTGAAGAATGAGCGTGAACATGGAGGCCCACCCACAAAAATCCAATCCCCCAGAACACAAAAACCAACCTCAACGACAACAATCGACCAGAAAGTCCGGACTTTAAGCTCTGTACTGTGCGGAACAATGTCCAAGCAGAACCCCCAAAGGCGCTCCAAAACAAGAAGGGAAACCAGGGATGTTGGGTGGAATCAGGGCGCATAAACTCGGCTTGCAGCCCATTAAAATACCCTAAGGCCGCGGCCTCTGATCCAAAACCCCAAAGCAACACCAAGAAGGCGGCAATGGCCAAAAGCGAAACCAACCAGTTTTTTGGGTGGTCCCATTGATAAAAATACAAGGCCAGATAGAGCAATACCAGCGCTAGTAAGGCGGAGGGGAAAAACCAGCTGGCCAATAGAATCCAAAGGGTAGCGTCAAATACTTTGGAACGCACCTCGTTTAATGAGCGCATAGATAAAATCCGTCTAAACGCTAAAAGCAACGCGGCTAACGTCCCCATCATCGGCGCGTCCAAAACCGCCGTAGGGTGGGCAGAAACAGACATGCCGAAGAAAAACAACGCGATGTGGTGTTGGGTGGTCAGGTTGTTTTTGGCGATCACAAACTGCAATAACCCTAAAATCAACGCAAGCAGTACGGCGTCGATAAGCAGGGTTTTCCAAGATAGGGTAACTCCGGCTATCCCTTGATCTAAAATGACGAACAACATGATCCATCCCCAGACCAGCAAAAAATTAAACAGGCGGCTTTTGCCAAAAACACTTGAAATCATCGCAGCTTTTTCTATTTTTGCTCCGTAAATATAATTCAAAGTCGCCCGCAAGGCGCATTGACCTCAAAAACATCACACATGAAAGCGTTTTGGAAATTCATTGAAAGCCTATTTGTTGACGGACTGTTCATTCCCTATGACGTGCTGCGTTTTATGGACAACTGGTGGCTAGCCAACACAGTGAATTGGATTTTT
>JBEAQS010000021.1:0-15303 GCA_041163765.1 Bacteroidota bacterium
GGTGGTTTTCCTGTGTTTCCAATGTCTTGGGAAAAATCTACCGGATACCGAGAGGCGGGATATATGCCCGAGGCGGTGATTAACTTTTTGGCTTTGTTGGGATGGAATCCAGGTGGAGAACAAGAGGTATTTGCGCTTGAAGAGCTTATCGAAAAGTTTGATTTAGAGCGCGTTCAAAAATCGGGTGCGCGTTTTGATCCTGAAAAAACAAAGTGGTTTAACCAACAACACCTTCAAAAATCAAGCGCAGAAAGCTTATTGCCTCCCCTTAAGAACAGCATGAAGCAAGCGGGTATTGACAACAGGTGGTCCGACGAGTCATTGATTCAAGTGGTGCATATGGTGCAAGAAAGGGCGGTATTTGCCCAAGACTTGTTCGGCTTGTCCAACTACTTTTTTGAGGCGCCTCAGACCTATGACCCTAAAGCTGTAGAAAAACAGTGGAAACCAACGACCCCTGATGTGCTTAATCGATTAATGGTGTTTTGGCCACAGGAAGAGCGTTTCGATGCGGGTGTGGCGGAACAGGTGATTAAGGCGTGGGCCGCTCAAGAGGGAATTTCTTTAGGCGCCATTATGGCCCCGCTCAGGCTGAGTTTGGTTGGGGCCTTACAAGGACCTCATCTGTTTGATATAGCTGCCTGGATCGGTCGAGAGGAAACCATGTCCCGAATTCAACGAGCGCTCGATCAATTGAGTTAAAAAACAAAAAACCACCTAAACAGGTGGTTTTTTTATGGGCAATTAAACGACTCCCTAGGATTTCTCCTGGTCTTTCTTGTTCTTTTTCATAGCCTCCCCGATTTGGTTGCTGGCAGAGAAAGACGCCACCATGTTGTTGAGCATATCGCTTCCGGCTTGAGGAGAGTTGGGGAGTAAAATCAAGTTGGATTGTGTTGCTTCACCGATCGATTGAAGGGTGTCGTAGTGTTGGGTCACTACAATCAGCGCAGAGGCTTCTTGAGAGTTGATCCCTACGCGGTTTAACACCTCGACAGATTCTTCCAAGCCGCGGGCAATTTCCCTGCGCTGATCAGCAATTCCCTGACCTTGCAAGCGCTTGCTTTCAGCTTCAGCCTTGGCTTTTTCCACGATAAGTATGCGCGCAGCATCTCCTTCGTATTGAGCGGCTACTTTCTCGCGCTCAGACGCATTGATTCGATTCATGGCCGCTTTTACCTGCGCATCTGGATCGATATCAGTCACCAGCGTTTTGATGATGTCGTATCCGTAATCCAACATGGCTTCTTGAAGCTCGCGCTTAACCGCAATGGCTATATCGTCTTTTTTTACAAACACATCATCGAGTTTCATCTTAGGCACTTCAGCGCGCACCACGTCAAAAACATACGATGTTATTTGATCGTGTGGATATTCCAGTTTGTAAAAGGCTTCGTAGACCTTTTCCTTGATCACCACATACTGTACAGAAACCTTAAGTTTGACAAACACGTCGTCCTTGGTTTTGGTTTCTACGATGACGTCAAGCTGTTGAATTTTTAGAGAAACTTTTCCTGCAATGCGGTCCACCAAGGGTATTTTCATTTGTAAGCCAGAGTTTCTGATGCTCAGAAATCGACCGAAACGCTCAATAATCACCGAGGTTTGTTGTTTAACAATAAAAAATGAGGAGAAAAGCACGATAAACGCGATCAGATAAATAAAATAAGCTCCGAAATTCATAATGATTACTTTTATTTTGGTTTGTGTTCGTCTACAGTAATGCTCACCCCAGCGACATCTCCGCCTATGGGGGGGCTTAGTTTTTCCACGCGTACTTTAGCGCGCAGAACTTGGGGTTCTTCAGTCCATATGGCTTGTAAAATTCGTTCAACCACATGTTCTAAAAGCTTGGAGGGTTGGGCCATTTCTCGAGCGACTATAGCGTGCAAACGCACGTAGTCGACGGTGTCTGCAAGGTTATCGCTCTTTTTAGACTGAGTCAAGTCACCCCAAACCCACAAATCAACTCGATAATCGGTACCGATAGCTGTCTCTTGGGGCAGACAGCCGTGAAATGCGTACAATCGTATGTTTCTTAATCTAATGACATCCATTCTTTCAAAGATACACAACTCGTGTGTACCACCGCAATTGATAGGTTGAAATGCTTACTTTTGCGTTAAATCAACACGCTTCATGACAACGCCTACCCGTTCACTCAATTTTATTGAACACATTATTGAGGATGACCTCCAAGGGGGATTGGCCCCAAACAAATTGAAATTCCGTTTTCCACCAGAGCCAAATGGATACCTGCATATGGGACACGCTAGTTCTATATGCCTAAATTTTGGCTTGGGCCAGCGCTACGGGGCTCCTGTAAACCTTCGTTTTGACGATACGAATCCAGCGAAAGAAGAACAGGAATATGTGGATGCGATAAAACGAGACGTGGCATGGTTGGGCTACCATTGGGACCAAGAATGCTATGCTTCAGACTATTTTTCACAACTGTACGATTGGGCGATTGAGCTCATCCAGGCAGGCAAAGCCTATGTGGATAGTCAAGATGCGGAAACCATGGCGATTCAAAAAGGAACGCCCACCCAGGCGGGTACCAACAGTCCGTTTAGAGCGCGTTCCACAGAAGAAAATCTGCGTTTATTCGATGAGATGAAGCGCGGTCTTCACCCAGAGGGGAGTCATGTGCTTCGGGCCAAAATAGCCATGGACCACACCAATATGTTGATGCGCGACCCTATTATTTACCGAATTTTACACCGACACCACCACCGGACAGGCAACGATTGGTGTATTTACCCCATGTATGACTGGGCCCATGGTCAAAGCGATTATTTGGAACAAATCTCTCACTCATTGTGCACCATGGAATTTACGATGCACAGAGAATTGTATGATTGGTTTTTGGACCAGATTATTCAACCCGATTTGGTGCGCCCGAAACAAAGAGAATTTGCCCGCAGAAATTTTAGCCATACCGTAGTCAGCAAAAGAAAATTGCTGCAGCTGGTAGAAGAAAAATACGTAAGCGGATGGGATGATCCCCGCATGCCTACGATTTCAGGGCTCCGAAGAAGGGGATATACTCCAGAATCCATTCGCCAGTTTGCGGATACCATCGGTATCGCTAAACGAGACAACTTGGTGGATTTGTCCTTGCTGGAATTTAGCGTGCGGGAACATTTAAATAAAATTGCTCCTAGAGTGATGGGGGTTTTAGACCCGTTAAAACTCGTTATTGAAAATTATCCTGAAGGCGAGGTAGAGTGGTTGGACGCTGAAAACAACCCGGAAGATGAATCGGCTGGTTTTCGCCAAATACCTTTTTCTCGTGAACTGCTTATCGAAAAAGAGGACTTTAAAGAGGAGGGAAACAAAAAGTTTTTCCGCCTAGCCTTGGGGGGAGAGGTTCGCTTAAAAAACGGATACATCATCCAAGCGGTTCGCTGCGACAAAGACGAAAACGGAGCCATCACCTGCGTGTACTGCACCTATGATCCAAAAAGTAAAAGCGGCAGCGGAACAGAAGAAAGTTTGCGCAAGGTGAAGGGAACCCTGCACTGGGTATCCGCAGCGCATGCACTGGCTGTTGAAGTCCGTTTATACGATCGATTATTTACAGACCCCACCCCAGACAGTCACAAAGACGTTCCTTTTTTAAGCCTGGTGAATCCAAACTCTCTTGAGGTGATACAAGCTTTTGTAGAGCCTGGGTTGGCTGATGCTCAACCAGAGGATCGATTCCAATTCCAGCGTATGGGGTATTTTGTGGTGGATAAAGACAGCGCGCCAGGGAAACTGGTGTTTAATAAAACGGTAGGGCTTCGAGATACTTGGGCTCGATTAGAAGCCACTGAAAACGGGGGTTAAAGAAAAATACCTCTTGCATTTCAGGGTTTTTCGCCTACCTTTGCAGCCCTTAGGGCATCATGGCCGAGTGGCTAGGCAGAGCTCTGCAAAAGCTCGTACAGCAGTTCGAATCTGCTTGATGCCTCAAAACCCGCACGTAGCGGGTTTTTTTTTGCCCTACTCCAAATACTCTATTCCTTGGCTCAACGGCAAAGCCTCTTGAGGCAAAAACCCTTTGACCATCAAAAAAACACCGCTGGCCACCAACAGTATCCCAATGCCTTTTTTGATTCGGGTTACACGAGTAGGGGTAAGCTTAGATTTGAGTTGTTTAGCGAGCAGTATTTTAAAAAAATCAACCGTTAAATAGGTAGTGAGGACCGTGCCAAAAAACACCCCTAATCTACTGGGGTTGTTGTCCATAGTTGGGCCTACTACAATCACCACCCCCAACCAAAATACCAAAACACCAATGTTGATAATGTTGAGTAAAAACCCTTTGACAAATAAGGTGATGTAATCCCCTGAACTCGGTTTTTGATCTAGTTCTTGAGGTGATTCTTTTTTGAAAATAAGGACCACTCCGTACACAGAAAGCACTGCACCACCAAAGACAAACAAACCGGGTTGGTTATTCAGGTTGTCCAGCAATTGAAAACTGCTGAAATAAGCGATGGTCAAAAAACAGGCGTCGGCGGTGATTACCCCAAGATCCAACAAAAGAGCGGATTTTACTCCCCTAAGGGCAGCTGTTTCTAGAACCACAAAAAAGACGGGTCCCACCACAAAGGCCAATAAAATACCGAGCGGAATTCCCGCTTGTATATCTCCCCACATCAATTTTTAATTTCTATTGTTCCGCCAAAAAGCGTGCTTTGTTCCACTTGAGTTGGCTTGCCGAACACCAATACCGTTCCTCCGGCCTTTACAGAGGCTTTTAAGTAATCTTTAGCCACCACTTCTGCGTGACCACCTGCGCTGACAGAAAGTGTCGTAAATCCGGTTTTAAATGCTTTTCCAAGGAAGGTTCCAGAGGTCAGTAAGACAATATCCTGATTTTTGGCGGTTCCTTTGGCTTCAACGGTGCCGCCAAAAGTAGCGCGCACCAAAAGTTGTTCCAGCTCAAGATCTGCTTCTACACGTGCGTTGTCTTGCGCTTTAAGTTGTATTCTGGTTTGTTTTAAAGGACTGTTTATTTTTACCAAGGCATCGTTTTTAGCCTCAACTACGGCTAATGTTCCTGTGTAGGTCACCTCAATAAAAATTTTGTACCCCGAAAAAAGCGTTTTTGTTTTCGGTTTGACGGTAAGTGTGCCTGAAGATTGATCGATGATTAATTGATCGATACCTGCGCCTTTAACTTGAAGTTTATGTTCGTTTCCTTGGACCAGCACCAAAGATATTCCGTCTTCAGCTATTAAGTTAGTGAAAGGCTGTAACGCCTTTTCCCCTTGAGCCCAAATCGCCGAGAAAAAGAACGCAAATAATAAAGTCCAAACGTTTTTCACCGTAGAAAAATACGAAATTACCGCTTTGCCTGTACTTCTTGAGGGGTACCTAAGAGTTCGAAGTCCATTTGCCTTTTTTCTAGATCTGTGTTTTTAACCAACACCATCACCTCATCCCCCAACTGATAGGTTCGTTTGGTTCGTTGACCAACAATAGCGTATTCTCGTTCGTTGAACACAAAATGATCGCCCCGTATATCCCTGGTGCGGACCATGCCCTCACATTTATTTTCCACTATTTCCACATAAACACCCCATTCGGTTACCCCAGAAATAACACCTAAAAAAGTTTGGTCTTTGCGGTCTTGCATCCATTTAATCTGCATGTACTTGATGGAATCTCGTTCCGCATTGGCCGCAAGTCCCTCCATATCTGAACTGTGCTTACACATCTCTTCATGTTTTGCTTCTTTAAGGGAAGCGCCTCCGTCTAGGTAATGCTGTAACAAGCGATGAACCATCACGTCTGGATAACGGCGAATAGGTGAAGTAAAATGAGTGTAATAATCAAACGCTAAACCGTAATGACCGATATTTTGGGTGGTATAGATCGCTTTACTCATCGTTCTAATCGCAAGCGTATCTACCATGTTTTGTTCTTTTCTACCTTGAACATCCTTGAGTAATCCGTTCAGGCTCTGTGCAATAGTTTTGGGATCTTTGAGATTGAGGCGATGACCGAAACGACTGATAATACCGTTAAGCAATATTAATTTTTGGGGATCTGGTTCGTCGTGAACTCTATAGACAAAAGTTTTTTTGTGTTCATTTTTTCCAATGAATTCAGCCACTTTTTTATTGGCCAGCAGCATAAACTCTTCAATCAAATGATTAGCTGCTTTAGCTTGTTTAAAAAAGACCCCAATAGGATTATTTTCCTCGTCTAATTTGAACTTTACCTCCACTTTATCAAAGGAAATAGCCCCTTGTTCCATTCGTTCACTGCGCATAATCAACGCCAGACGGTTCATAGTAAGTACCGCCTCCAACACATCATCGGATACATCATAGGCAGCTTCTCTAATCGAAACAGGAGCAGGTATATGATTCTTTTTCGTTTCAATCAGGTGTTGGGCTTCCTCATAGGCAAATCGTTCGTCGGATAAAATAACGGTGCGTCCAAACCATTGTTCTACTATTTTAGCTTGATCATCGATATCAAAAATAACAGAGAAGGTATATTTTTCTTCGTTAGGCCTTAATGAACAAGCATGGTTACTCAAAACCTCAGGGAGCATCGGTACGACACGATCAACCAAATACACCGAAGTAGCTCGATCGAATGCTTCATCGTCTAAAACGGTACCCGGTTGCAAATAATGAGAGACATCGGCAATGTGAACACCTATGCGGTAACAACCATTATCTAAAATTTCAAAAGAAAGCGCATCGTCAAAATCTTTAGCGTCTTTTGGATCAATAGTAAACGTCAACACCTGACGCATGTCTCTGCGCTTGGCTATTTCATTTGGTAAAATACGTGTATCTATCTGTTGTGCATAAGCTTCCACCTCTGGTGGAAAACTATACGGCAATCCATAAGTGGCTAAAATAGCATGCATTTCTGTTTGATGAGCTCCCGGAGTTCCTAATACTTGAGTCACTTTGGCTGTCGGGGAACCCATATGTTCTGACCATTCAATAAATTCAATGACGACCTTGTCTTTATCTTGGGCATCCATTAAATCATCTAGACGTACAAAAAAATCTTTGTAAACCCTGTGATCAGAGGGTCTGATAAACGCGTATTTCTCCTGTAAATCAACTACCCCAACAAAGGAGGTTTTAAATCTTTTTAATACCGCTACTACCTCTCCTTCTAATTTTTTTCCGGAACGTTGTGGATAAATGTATACCTGAACCTGGTCTTTATGAAAAGCCCTATTTATTTTATGAAAGGGTATAAATACATCTTGTTCTTGACCTTCTATCACTACATAGGCATTTCCTTTGGCAGTGATTTCAATAATTCCTTCTGCGTATTTTTTGGTTGTCGGTCCACCTTTTCGGTGATCCTTCTTGGAAGAAGTAGCTTTTGAAGTAGGGCGCTGCTTCTTTTTATTTCTGGACATTGCAATAATTTTTCGAAAAGTACGAAATAAAGATGGGTTGCTCTTAAAAGCTATCAACAGAATAGAAAACAATACTTATTTTTCTTTTTTATTTTAAATGAAATGATGGTGTATGATGTATTGTTTATAAGACCAATAACTTTTTGTCTTAAAAATGAATATGAACATAAATATGAATTTATTAACTGTTTATTATTTGATTAACTAATTGATTTTTAATTAATTAAATTAATAATAAACAATAGTTAATAATTATAGTTACGTCAGTTTGTGTAGAAATAACCAGATGTTTACTGTTGATCAAGTAGGGTATTTCGTGAATAGCTGACCCATAAGAATAGACAAAATTTGTTTGTATATCTCAGGGAATTTGTCCTTTATAAAAAAAGCAATACCGCCGTCAATAAAGTAATAAAGAGTTATCAAATGGATATTGACTAACTTTGAACCAAACTGTACACAAGATGAAAATAGCCATAGGAAACGACCACGCAGGTCCCTTGTATAAACAAGCCATTATCGATTTTTTGTATGCTCAAGGACATCAAGTAATCAATTACGGTACGGATACGGAAAACAGTGTTGATTACCCAGATTTTATCCATCCAGTTGCCAGCGATGTAGCCCAAAATAAAGTTGATTTAGGGATTATTATATGCGGTAGCGGAAATGGAGCAGCCATGACAGCCAATAAACATCAAGCGATACGCGCCGCTTTGTGTTGGAATAAAGAAATTGTCGCCTTAGCTAAACAGCACAACAATGCAAACATACTCAGCATACCAGCCCGTTTTGTTTCCGTGGTTCAAGCGGTAGATATGGTGAAAACATTTTTAGAAACACCCTTTGAAGGAGGTCGACACCAAGATAGAATTGATAAAATTCCTTGTGCTTGAGTCACCATCACCCACATACAGCAGTTGATCACGATCAAAAGAAGCCTCTTCTTTGGTCGATAGCGTTGAACATACTCATCACCTCCACCCAAGTCGTAGGAGGAATCTGGTCTGGAAGCTTGGCGTTATTATCGGATGCCTTACACAATTTTTCCGATGTACTCTCGTTAATCGTAAGCTATATAGCTGCGCGACTTTCCAAAAACCAAGCATCTTTTCACAAAACGTTTGGTTATAAACGGGCAGAAATATTGGCCGCATTTGTCAATGCCGCTACTTTGGTCATTGTTGCTGTCATCTTGGTTTTTGAAGCGTATCACCGTTGGAGAAATCCGCATCCTATTGATGGGATGTTGGTGGTTTGGTTTGCCCTTTTGGGAATACTAGCTAATGGGGCGAGTGTCCTTCTTCTGCACAAACACTCAGAGGAGAACATGAATATGAAATCGGCTTATGTTCATTTATTAACCGATATGTTGGCTTCAATAGCTGTTTTGGTAGGGGGGTTAGGTATTCGTTTTTTAGGCTGGGATTGGCTTGATCCACTATTAACAGTAGCTATTGCTGTTTATTTGGTCTATATAGGTCAAGATTTATTAAAGAAATCGATCAAAGTATTGATGCTGTTTACTCCAGAACATATTGATGTCGATGTGTTGATTGAGGAGGTATGCCGTTTTGATGGCGTGTTAAATCTTCACCACATTCATATTTGGCAACTCAATGAAGCAGAAACTCATTTAGAAGCTCATATCGATTTTGAAAAGGACATACCCTTATCCGATTTCCACCACACCCTTCAAGGGATCGAACAAAGGTTGGAGGAACGATTTGGTATTAACCACATCACCCTACAGCCCGAATACGGAAAAGCAGATCCTAAACCCATTATTGTACAAGATTGAACACATCAACGATTCATTGGGAAGTAAAAACCTGGGAACAGATGTCACGCGACCTGGTTTATAGCGTTTTATCGCTTAGAGCTGAGGTATTTGTGGTAGAACAGAATTGTCCCTATCAAGATGTGGACGGAAAAGACCCAAAAGCGCTTCACGTTTTGGGGTATCTAAATGGTGATTTAGCTGCCTACGCCCGTTTGTTTGGACCTGGTGATTATTTTGAACAAGCCAGTATCGGGCGTGTAGTCACAAGCCCAACACACAGAGGGCTTGGCTTGGGAAAACTACTGATCGAACAAGCTATAGATTCCTTGGAACATCACTGGGGCAAAAGCGTCATCCACATTTCTGCCCAAGCCTATTTGGAAAAATTTTACGCGGATTTTGGCTTTGTTCGTTCCGGAGAAAACTATTTAGAGGACGATATTCCTCATTTGAAGATGCTCCGCAATCCCAGTCCACAAAGCTAATCGAACCTCAAGAGCGCGCACAGCCACCTCTTCGGCTTCTTTCCATTTTTCCTCATCATCTCCACACAGGGCAGCGATCATTTCTAAGGCAATAGGACCGTGTTCCCCTCCATCTACCTCAATATGTCGTTCCAAATAGTAGTTAAAGCGCACAAAGTGACGCCCTTGATTTTTGGATTCTTCAAGAATTTGAATAAATACTTCAGGCAACAAATCTTCTCTGCCAAAAGTAAATGCGGAAGCGACACAGTGGGGTTTGCCGGAATGGATCACCGAAAATGTATACGAAACAAAGTCTCGTACAGCTTCATGGGGCGCATAAGCAGCTAATGCTTCTTGTACCGGAGTTCCTGCAGCTATTTGAGCGACGAAATTTTCTATTTCTCTAGTGGAAGCGCCTAATTCTTTCATCGCCTCTAGATACATGACGTAGTGGCTATTGGGCAATCCGTGGACATCTAGATCGCTCTCCTCACCCCACACAATTTCATTGATAAAACGCGTTATCTGGGGATGAGGCGTAGGCACCCAGGGCACGGAGACACAACTCAAACTGCGCTGTAACGATTTGAGCAGAGACATAAAATCCCAGACGGCAAATACGTGTTGTTCCGTAAACAAGGCAACGTCTTCAATAGTTTGTAGTCTGTTGTACAAGGCGTGCTGAGCCAGCGCTTTTCTAAGCGGCTCTATGCGATTCTCTATACCTTCAATCTTGGGGTGTTTCATCACTTTGTAGTATTTTTTCAATTAGGGCGCGCATAGGCGTTTCAATTTCTTCGTGTTTCGGCAGTCTTTTGCCTAAAAAAATCCACATAAGCTGCATTCCAGACCATTGCTGTTCGGTCCATTCAGGCCGCATTAACCTAAAGTGTTCCCGCAACAAGCGCCGTACGCGGTTTCGGTGGACCGCTTTGGGCATCAGTTTTTTGGGACTGGATACCCCCACACAAAAATCCACTTGATCTGGCGTGCGCAAATAGACGACTTTTAGCTGCTTTACTTTAAGCGAATCCCCCTCCAAGAAAAGACGATCAATTCTTTTTTTTCCCTTGAGGCGGTTCTTTTTGGGCAAGCCAAAACCACTGAGCGGCATATCTACGGTTTAGGAGTCCAGGAATTGTTTTCTAGGGCGACATCAGCCATCAATCCTGCTGGATCGATCTCAATTCGCGCCACATCAGCTAAATTTTTTGTCAGGGCAAGGCGGTATTCTGGGTAGGCCCAAGCCCAATCAGCCATCACTGTGCGTGGAATTTGCGGAAAGGGGTTTTCTTTAGCGCCATACATCATGCGCAGAGGCATGTAAAAGGATTCTTGGGACCCATCGGTGTAGGTAACTACCAAGTCAATAGGCATGGGGGTGCGCCCAATTCTCTGCAACACCACCTGTGCCACTCCTTCCTGTTCCACCACTTCTTTTATGCCGTAATCAATCGTGCTTGTTGTGGAAGTCCAATCGATATGAAACCAATCGAGGTGCATGCCGGATACCTTTTCAGCGGTGCGCTTGATATCGTTGGGCGTAGGGTGTTTGAATTGGAAATCGGCGTAGTATTTCTGAAGGGTAGCCACTAAGTTTTCCCACCCCATAATGTAGGCGAGTTGGCTGAGGTACAGGGTTCCTTTGGAATAGGCGTTGATGCTGTAGGCCATGTTGTAATCGTAGCGATCCGCATGGGTGGATCCCGGCTGCTCTTTGCCAGAGCTCACCAAATACCGGTAAGAGCGATAAGCGCCAGACCAAGGGTTTACTTGATTTTTTTCATAAAACTGATCTTCAAAAAGATCAGAAATAAAGGAGGTAAACCCTTCATCCATCCAGGCGTGTTTGCCCTCGTTGGTCGCTAGAACATGTTGGAACCAGGAATGAGCTAGTTCGTGGGCCATAACACCCACCAATCCTTCATAGTCGCGACCTCCAGTGATCAAGGTGCTCATGGCGTATTCCATACCCCCATCACCTCCTTGAATCACCGAATACTGACCATAGGGATAGGGACCTACGAGCGCTCCGTAAAAAGACACCGCCTGTGCAGTTGCCGGCTGTAGTTTTTTCCAATTCTCAGCAGTTTCTGGGTTCTTTTTGTAAAAAAAATGCAGCACAGGACCGTTTTCCATGGCTAGTGTATCGTGCTGGTATTCAGGATCTGCGGCCCACATAAAATCGTGTACCCCAGGCGCGATAAAGTGCCAAGTCAGGGTTTTGGATTTGTTTTTAGCTATTTTGGTGCCTGGAGCTTCGTACCCATGACCGACTTCGTTGGGGTTTTGTAAATAACCACTTCCTCCGACCACGTAGGTTTTGTCCAAGGTGATTTTCACATCAAAATCACCCCAAACTCCGTGGAATTCACGAGCGATATAAGGCGTGGCGTGCCAACCTTCAAAATCGTATTCCGCCATCTTAGGATACCACTGAGCCATGGACAAGGCGACGCCTTCCCGGCTGTTGCGCCCAGAACGACGTATTTGTTCAGGTACTTGTCCTTCGAACACCATGTCCAAGGTAGTCGATTGACCAGGAGCCAGAGGTTGCGCTAGGTTGACCACCAAAACGGTGCCTTCTTGCGCCATGGAGACCCCTTGACCGTCTTGAGTCAAGCTTTTGGCATTTAGGTAGCCGATTTGATCCGGGGACAGGGTAGCTATTCTGCTTTTTTTGTCCTCTGTGGTCATTCGGCGATCTGGGTCAGAGATGTTCTGCAGGCGCGCATCCATCTCAGATCCTGGTTGAAAAGCGTTGAAATACAAGTGGTAAAATACCTGGTTTAAGGTGTCTGGCGAATGGTTGGTGTACACCAATTTTTGAGTGCCCTGGTATTGGTAGGTGGCTACATCCATCTGTACCTCCATGGTGTAGTTCACTTTTTGCTGCCAGTACCCTGGATTCGGTTGAGCCCAGGCAGGAAGAAATGCCAGGGAAATCAGACTCCAACTCAGTTGTTTAACGCTTGGCCACATGCTTCTTTTCATATCTCTTTAGGTTAAATTTCTTTTGTGTTATCAGCTCCGCCAGGGCCAATGCCTGGGCGGCATTCACGATTTTTCCTGTGCGGGAAAGCTCGTTAAAATGCGCTCCTTCTTGGCGGGCTGGATGGTTGACCATCAAGTCGACAGAGGTCCCGGAATACATCAATATTTTTTTAAGCGTTCCAGCAGTTAAACTGGGGTAGTGACCCCACACAAGTGCCGCTACACCCGCCACAGCAGGTGCTGCCATAGAAGTACCGCCCTGATAGGCGTATTGGTTGTCCGGCATAGCTGCATAAATCTCATCGCCTGGCGCAAAAACATCCACGTTAATTTTACCTATGTTGGAGAATTCTGCCACCATATCTGGACCAACAGAAGGGGCCAATGCGCCCACGCGCAGCACATTATCAGCGATTTCAGGACCATTGTTGATTTGATCATTGGGGAAATTAGGGTGTTTGGGATCGTCAAGGTCTTCTCCCTCATTACCGGCCGCGTGAATCAACAGCACGTTTTTGGACGCCGCATAGCGAATAGCCTCGTACACCCACTCAGCTTTTGGGGAATAGGATTTGCCAAAGCTCATATTGACAATACGCGCGCCGTTATCCACAGCATAGCGGATGCCCAAAGCGATGTCTTTATCGTATTCGTCTCCATTGGGCACAGCCCTTAGGGACATGATTTTAGCGTTGGGAGCGATTCCGCGCACACCAGGCGCTAGGTCGTTGTCCACTCCAGCTACTATGCTGGCTACGTGGGTTCCGTGTGATTCATCAGGGGCCTGGAATTGGGGGTTTCCGTTTCCATAACCAAGATCTTCGATGTTGTATGGGTCGTCGCCTACCACTACTCGTCCATCAAAATCGGGGTTGAGTTGAAAATCTGCTTTGTCTCCAAAGTATTTGACCGCCCCATTTAATTCAGTCAGCGCGGCATCCACACTGCCTACAAAAGAAATCATCTGCTTGAGCAATTGAATTTTTGGGACCAACATAATTTGATCTGAACCAAAGTTATCCAGGTCTTGTTCCGTATAGGTCGTTTTGCCGGACGCGGTTTTAAACGCTTGATCCGCTTCTTGAACAGCGGTTAAAATAGAGCTGTATCGCTCTTTGTCTTGAAGCGCTTTGGGTCGTTCAGAAGCAATCTCTGCGTTGGCTTGAGCGATCAAAGACTCATCGCCTAGACCTAGAGCGGCAATGCGCGTCACTTCAACGCGTTCGTTGTATGAGTCCCCTAAAAAGTTGTACCCATGTACGTCGTCTATGTATCCATTTTGGTCGTCATCCACTCCATTGTCGGGGATTTCGTCCGTGTTTACCCACAGTACAGAGGCCAATGCAGGGTGCTTCAGGTCAATACCAGAATCCAATACACCTACCACCACTTCCTCCGGCGCGCTCAGTTTTTCTGACTGTGCCCAAGCGGTGTGTGCGCTCAAACCAGGAAGACTATCGCGGACTAAATCTGCATAGCGCCAGCCTTGTTTTTCATTTTCGGTCAGCGGGGCTTTTTTGCCCACAGCAACCGGTGTTTGACTCATGAAGGTAGGCAGGACGGATTGGCAAGAAACAAGGGCGCCACAAGCGGCTATAACCAACCCCAAACGTTTGGAGGCCGAAAAATAATGGGTGTTCATAAGGGGAAATTAAAGCTCGTTAAAAGTAATCAATTTATCGCTTCGCACACCTTTTTCCGTATGCTGTAGGGTGCACCCTTGACAGCTCGGATCGTGCTCGAAAAACAAGGTCCATTCGTGTTTTACGGCCCAGGTTAAAAACAATTCCTTTTCAGTGAGCGTTTGAAGGGGCCGCACGTCATAGCCCATCACATAAGCCAAGGGAAGGTGTCCCAGGGTTGGAATTAGGTCGGCGCCGTAAGCGCAAATGCCATCATCAAAAGGAATGAGCGGCAGCAATTGTTTTTCGGTGTGCCCATCGGCGATAAACACCTCAAATCCCAAGGGCGTTTGGAATACAGGAGCTCCTAGTGAACCTGGGCTGAGGTTGTTCTGGTCTAAAAAGGTCAGTTGACCACTCTCGAATAGAGGCAGCATATTCTCCGATAAAAAAGAGGCTTTTTCCCGCGCGTTAGGCGCCAATGCCCAATCCCAGTGCGCGCGGTGCACCCAATAACGGGCGTTTTTAAAGGCGGGCTCAAGGGCGCCGCTGGGGGTGCGGTTCACCGCGCCCCCACAGTGGTCGAAGTGGAGGTGGGTGAGCAATACATCCGTGATGTCCTCAGGGGCAAATCCCGCTTTTTTAATGGAGCCCACCAAATTGTTTTCTCCAAAAAGATGGTAGTGTTTCCAAAAGCTTTCCGGCTGTTTGTCGCCCATCCCTGTGTCGATCAGCGTCAATCGATTTCCGTCTTCCACCAGCAAACAGCGGGTGGCCAAATCGATTAAATTATTTTGGTCTGGGGGATTCGTTCGCCGCCAAATACTTTGAGGGACTACGCCAAACATGGCGCCTCCATCGAGTTTAAAATGGCCAGCCTCTATGGGATAGAGTCGCATGATTTTATAATTTAGGTGGAAGGTACGGAATTTTGTATTTTGCCAAAAAGGGCGTTGCCCCGCGATATTTTATGATTGAACTAGCAGGCATTGTGATTTTGGGGATATTGGCCCAGTGGTTGGCGTGGCGCATGAAGCTGCCCGC
>JBEAQS010000022.1:0-6306 GCA_041163765.1 Bacteroidota bacterium
TGTAATGGCATTCGAGGTCCTTGTGTCGGTGCACCATAAAGTCCATCACACCGTCCAGTGTGAGCCCAATACTGTTCTGTGCTTGTAGCTCAATGGAGCTAACCACTGGGGTGTTGACATCTGGCAATACAACACCGGTGTCCTTGGGTAAGCTGATGCTGCCTTCGCGAATAAATACTGTACCTCCCCAATATTTTCCTATGTTTTTGCGCAACGAGCAAACCGCCCCCAGGGAACGGATGGTCACCAACCCAACTACCTTACCTGGAGGGAGGGCCGGAAACAAAATATTTTCATAGATGATCTGGGGGGGATGATTGAGGTAAGCGTTGACCAGATTTTGTATGCGACTATCGTCAAAAAAATCTACTCCAACCACTTCATTATTCTGGTCTTCCACTCCGATCAGAATATAGGCGTTGTTGTTCGGGTTGCTGTTGGCGAGGGCACAAACGTGCTTTAAAAATTTAGCTTTCCCTTCTTTGGTGGAAATATCAATACGTCGCTTCTTGTCGTAAAAACTGTTTTCTCCGTGGTGGGCTAAAAGGTTTTTGACAAGTAAGCGCTTGTTGATCATGACTTTCTGGCGACAATAGTGCTCGAGGCTTGATCGGTGGGCATCACCACTAAATCAGCTATATTGACGTGGGCTGGCCTAGAGACCACAAAACAGATTAATTCGGCTATATCCTGAGCCTGAAGTGGATCTACACCTTGATAAACCGCTTCTGCCCTGGCCTGATCTCCTTTAAAACGCACCGCACTAAACGAAGTGTGTACCATCCCTGGGTGTATGGCCCCTACTTTTATCCCCGTTCCATTGAGGTCCATACGGATCCCTTGAGCCAAGGCGTCTACCGCTGCCTTGGTGGCGCAATAGACGTTGCCTTTAGGGTAGACTTCTTTAGCTGCCGTTGAACCAATCATGAGTATGTGCCCTTGACCTCGCTGGATCATCTGGGGCAATACCGCCTGAGTTACATACAAGACTCCCTTAATGTTGCTGTCGATCATCGCGTCCCAATCCTCTGAGTTGCCCCCTTGAATAGGGTCCAGCCCATGGGCATTACCTGCATTATTGATCAAAATATCGATGGATGCCCATGCCTCTGGCAAGCTGTGGATAGCTTTTTGAACTTCAGACTTGTCACTCACATCAAAAACTAAAGCGTGTACTTGAGTGATTGCAGAGAGTTCGCTGGACAATGAGTTCAGCGCAGCTTCATTTCTACCACAAATCACCAATCGGTAGCCCTTCTGAGCCAAAGCTTGAGCTGTAGCCTGGCCAATACCGCTGGAGGCTCCAGTAACTAGCGCGCATAAAGGTTGTTCTTTCGTGTGTTTCATCTGTTTATGGGCAAGGTTTTCCGGTGGCCGCCTCAGTGAGGGTAAACCACTCTGTTAGTGTTAAGGTTGTCTCCATCGCTTCCATCGCTTGAGCCAATCGTTCCGGCCTAGTACTCCCCACCACAGGGACAATACCAGCGGGGTGTTTGGCCAACCAGGCCAAAGCTATTTGAGCTGTTGTCAATCCCCGCGCTGCAGCTACTTCCTCCAGGGCCCTGGTCAGCGCATCTGGAATCACAGCGTTGGATCGAACCAAATCACCCAAAGGACTCCAGGCCATCGGAGTGATTTGGTCTTTGAGGCACTGATCCAACTGTCCGTTGTACAACGCATCTCTCATGGTTAGGGAAATCTCGATTTGATTGGCCGAAACACCGCAGTACTTCTGAATCAAGTCCACCTGAGGAGGGGTAAAATTGGACAGGCCAAAAGACTTGATTTTTCCGCTTTGCAGCAGCGTATCTACCGCCAGAACAACCTGTTCAGGATCTAAAAGCGGGCTGGGTCGATGCAGTAAATAAAGGTCTAGGTAATCGGTTTGAAGCGCTTTTAAGGTAGCCTCACACGCAGATACGATATACTCCTGGCTATAGTTGTAGTGTTTTACCTCAAATGGGCGTTGTGGACACACATGGGCTATACCGCATTTGGAGATCAGCTGTACTTGGTCACGAGGAATCCCTGTTTGAGACCATGCGCGACCGAAATCTGTTTCGTTGGTGTAGTCTCCATAGAGATCCGCATGATCAAAAGAGGTGATCCCTGTATCGATGACTTGATGGATTAAACGACCCATAGCTTGGGTGTCCAAGCGTTGACCCCAAAGCCCCCAAGTCATGGTACCGGCAATGATTTTTGAAAAAGAATTCATAGGCTTCACAAAGGGTGAAATTAGGGATTAAATCGGTAAAATGTTGATAAAAATAAGGGGGTTGTCAATTTTTTAACCTATCATTAACGGGAGGGAGATCAATTAATTTTTTAATTGCAGCCGTTTTGTACAACACGCATCAAATCAAACAAATATGCCGGAAAATACCCCTGTAGATATGCAGGCGATTCAAGAACAAATCGCCAAAGACAGCGCCTTCATCGGACTGCTCAAAATGGAGATGGACAAAGTGATTGTGGGACAAAAACAGATGGTTGAACGTCTGTTAATCGGATTACTCGGCCAGGGACACATCTTGTTGGAAGGAGTTCCTGGACTAGCCAAAACCCTAGCGATCAACACATTAGCTAAAGCAGTACAAGGCAGTTTTAGCCGTATTCAGTTCACCCCTGACCTTTTGCCTGCCGACGTAGTGGGTACGATGATATACAACATCAAACAAAACGACTTTTCGATTAAAAAGGGACCGATATTTGCCAACTTTGTACTGGCCGATGAGATCAACAGAGCTCCAGCAAAAGTTCAATCAGCGCTTTTGGAAGCCATGCAGGAAAAGCAAGTGACTATTGGAGACGAGACCTTTGTCTTGGATAAGCCCTTTTTGGTGTTGGCTACCCAAAACCCTGTAGAGCAGGAAGGTACCTATCCGCTCCCTGAAGCCCAAGTGGATCGATTTATGTTGAAAACGGTCATCACTTACCCCAAAATGAGTGAGGAGCAATTGGTGATGCGGCAAAACTTATCGGGCACCCATGAACCCGTAAAAGCGGTCGTCACAACCCAACAAATTTTGGATGCCCAGAAATCTGTGCGCATGGTGTACATGGATGAGAAAATTGAGCAATACATCTTGGACTTGATTTTTGCCACCCGATTCCCTGACAAATACAAGCTTGGGGATCTTCAACCGCTGATCAGTTTTGGTGCTTCGCCAAGGGGAAGTATCAACCTGGCTATGGCCGCCAAGTGTTTTGCCTTTATCAAAGGCCGCGGTTATGTGGTGCCTGATGATGTACGGGCTGTTGTGCACGATGTGCTCAGACACCGCATTGGGCTCACTTATGAAGCTGAAGCTGAAAATGTGACTACAGAGGAAATCATCAACCGCATTGTCAATACTGTTGAGGTGCCGTAAACCCTGGTATGGAGACCAAGGAACTGCTAAAAAAAGTACGCAAAATTGAGATTAAAACCCGCAGGTTGTCCGACAACCTTTTTGGGGGCGAATACCATTCTACCTTCAAAGGCAGGGGGATGACCTTTAGCGAGGTGCGTCCCTATCAATTCGGGGATGACGTTCGGGCGATTGACTGGAATGTCACGGCGCGCTATAACGAACCTTTTGTCAAGGTGTTTGAAGAGGAACGTGAGCTGACCATGATGCTATTAGTCGACATCAGCGGGTCCGGGATTTTTGGCACAAAAGGGCAAAGCAAACGCGAAGTACTCACGGAAATCGCTGCTACGCTGGCGTTTTCCGCCCTGCAAAACAACGACAAAGTTGGGCTGCTCTTGTTTTCTGACCGAGTGGAACGTTTTATTCCTCCCAAGAAGGGAAAAGGACATGTGCTTCGGATCATTCGGGAACTTTTAGAGGCGGAGCCCGTTGGTAAAGGCACCGACCTATCCGTCCCACTAGCCTTTTTGGGCAACGCACTTAAAAAGAAGGCGATTGTATTTACCCTTTCTGATTTTATGTGTTCTGGCTACCAAAAAACACTGCAAATCACCGGAAAAAAACACGATATCACCGGCATCAGGGTGTATGATGCGTTGGACGCACACTGGTTGAATTTGGGACTCATCCCAGTTCAAGATGCGGAAACCGGAGCTGTTCAATGGATGGCGAGCAGTTCAAAAGCGGTGAGAAAAGCCTACGAGGCATCGTTTAGCGCCCAATCGGCCTATTTTCAGCAAGCCCACAAAAAGTCAGGTTGCGGACGGGTTGATCTTGAGTTAGGTCAAGACTATGTGGCCAAGCTTTTGGGTTATTTTAAACAACGTCATTGATGAAACGCTTAGTGTATGTACTGTTCGGTTTTTTTCTCTTGCTTGGGTCGATCCAGGCACAGACAGCAGCGCCCAGCGCTGTGGGAAAACTGGATTCTACCTCGTTAAAAATTGGGGAGAAGCGCACATATACTATTACCGTATCCGTCAAGCCAGGAGACTCAGTGCGCTTCCCTGAAGATCAGGAATTTGCCCCTTTTGAGGTAATCGGCACCTCGGCTACAGATACGCTAAAACAGGAGCGCCTTTGGCAACTGATCAAACGCTATGCGATTTCTCAATACGATTCAGGCACATATAATCATCCAGGACTACGCGTACAACTCGATACGCTTTGGTTGCAAACAGCGCCATTTTCGATGAAAGTATTTGATGTGGCGGTGGATACGACCAAGCAAAATCTATATCCTGCCAAACCCATCAGGGAGGTGTCCCGTGTGTGGGTGACTCCCCTGTGGATGTGGATTTTGGGGATTTTAGCACTCCTAGGCACTGGGGTGTATGGATGGTTGTACTGGCGACGCAAGAAAAAACAAGAAGCAGAAGCGGTGCTCGACCCCTTGGAAAAGGCTTTGCTCAGCTTGGAAAAACTGGCCCAATCTCCGTATTTAATCCGGGAGGAATACAAAGCATATTACACCGAACTCACGGGCATTGTTCGCGCCTACCTCGAAGATGAGGTGCATATCTCCGCTATGGAAAGCACCAGCGAGGAACTCATGGAGAAGTTAGTGGATCTGCGCGAACAAGGAAAATTAACGCTGGATCAAGAAGCGCTTACGGCATTTGATGAGGTATTAAAAACAGCGGATTTAGTCAAGTTTGCTCGAGCTACGCCTGAGCGAAGACAAGCAGAATTAGATCGAGACATCTTGGCGCAATGGGTGGTGAAAGCCCAAGAGGCTTTACCTGAACCAACCGAGGAAGAAGTGTATCATGAGGCCCAGCGATTAGCGGCATTGGCTGAATACCAAAAAGCACGCCGCAAAAAAATGGTGTTGTTCGGCGGAGGTATAGCGGCACTGGCCCTTTTTGTGGGGTTATTGATTTACACCGGGCCTGAACGATTCTGGGATACCGTCACCTTCAATAAATATAAAATACAAAGTGAATCACCCCGATTGTTAAGTGGATATGGCTTTCCAGCAGTTTGGTTGGCGACGCCCGATGTTTTGGTGCGTCAAGAAACAGCCCCCAAATACGCGGGTGCTACCCAAGCCCAATTGTTTGCCTACACGCCAGACCCAGAATTGGTCCATGTTTGGGTGCATACGCTTCAATGGCCAGATGAAAAGACCCCAGATTTTGATGTACTGGGCGAACAAGCGCTTAAAATGATGGAAGATATGGGGGCCAAAAACATATTGACCGAACAAACCCCTCACACCACCCAAGATGAGGTGCAAGGTGTGCAGGTGTTTGGTCAAATGGATTTTGACGCATCCGGAGACAGTTATAAAAAATCCTACGCACTTTTGCTGTTTGGTGGCAATGGTTTTGCGCAATTGATCTGGGTGCATTGGCCTAAGGATGAGCCTTATGCCGCGCGTACAGCTCAGGAAATTATTCAATCCATTCAACTCAAAGAAACCCCATGAACTGGAAGGACATTACATGGGCTGAGCCCCAATGGTTGTGGCTGGGATTAGTGCTCCCACTGGCGCTGTGGTGGATGTGGTGGAGCCGCAACAAAACAAAAGCTCCCTTGTTGATTTCTGGACATCACGGGCTCCCGGTGAGTCGTTGGGTCTCCGGCGTATCGATCGCGCTAAACGCGCTGAGAATAGTCGCGCTTGCGGCTATGATCTTGGCTATGGCTAGACCTCAGATCGTTTCCACCCAAACCAAAACCAAAACCACCCGGGGAATTGATATCGTCATGTCCATTGATGTGTCATCGAGTATGCTGGCCAAGGACTTAAAACCTAACCGACTCACGGCGCTTAAAAAAATTGCGGCTACTTTTATCGAGAGTCGACCTAACGACCGAATTGGTCTGGTGGTCTATGCAGGAGAAAGCTATACAAAAACCCCCATCACATCGGACAAAGGTCTGG